>JANTGN010000104.1 GCA_024762895.1 Thiotrichales bacterium | reverse complement strand
GGCCTGTCCAGCGAACAAAGAGGCTGAAAGAATCATCAGGCTTGCAGAAAGCTTTTTCATATAAATACTCCTGGATAAAAATTGGTGGATATATTTTATAAACACGATCCTTCAGGGAAAATGGTTCCCTCTTCAACAAATAATTTTCAATTCTTCGATGAAAAGAGGTTAGGGCATGATTCTGGAGCCTATTAGCTGGTCGACATCTGATGCAGGCATCAGTTGTGGCATAGAAATCAGGATTGGAGCAGGGGAAGTAAGAAGACCAGAAGCCTGGCGTACTAGTGAAGAAAGGTGCCGGTAGAATAGAGTCTTTGGCGCCAGAATTGGGAATCCATGTGGTCGATCGAGACCTCCTTGCCGGAAGAGGGGGCATGAACAAACTTTCCATTGCCTATATAGATGCCAACATGGGATGGCTTGTTATTAATTTTGTAAAACAGAAGGTCTCCGGGTTTGATTTCTGAATATCGCACGCGTCGTGTATTTCGTAACTGAAGCTTGGAGCTTCTGGGGACATCGATTCCGGCGGATTGATGGCTGTAATAAACCAGGCCACTACAGTCAAATCCAGAGCCAGGTGTGTTGCCTCCATAACGGTAGGGCCTGCCTACCTGCTTGAGCGCGCTTTGCACTATCTGGGCACGATCATGTGACCGAGCAGTTTCACTGGCATTATTCTGCCGGGTCGTGCTGCTGCAGCCACCCAGTAAGAGGAAGGCTGTGCTGATCAGTATGATGTGCAGATAACGCATATGATCAGTTTAGCCGAAATAACTGATTCAACAAGAGGCCCCCATCACAGAGAGGGGGGCGGATTTATCATTGTGGAGGTCGCATCTGCTGCATTTGTTGTTGCATCATTTCGTAGGGATCGACTTGCTGAAAAGTGGAAGGAATCTGGAAAAGACTGGGGCTAATGCTATCGTTGGAAACGCCTTCCAGGCGAGAGACAAAGCCCTGACGCAAGTCGCGCATTTCGACAGGGATGCCGTCCATGTCAGCCATCATCGCACCATCATCGCTACCCATGGGAGATTGTTTGGCCAGTGTTTCAGCCATTTCTTTCATATAAGAGAACATATCACGCAGGGTTTTGTAATCGGCCTCAGAAATCTTCAATGCGCTGGTCTTGGCCACGCAGACCTCGCGTATTTTTTCCTCACCACGATGCACGTCAAACTGGGTGCAGCTTATACCATTGATTTTTTCTTCTTTGCCCGTCTTGGTAATTTTCATAGGTGGGGGTTTAGGTGGGTTGAGCATGGCATCCATGCGTTGTTGCATCATTTTTTTCTGTTCGGGTGGTAGTTGCTGTAACTGCGCCTCCATGCTCTGTTTCATCTGAGTCCGCATGTCTTCCATGAGTTTGATCTGTTTATTGAGAAGGGTCTTATCCATAACGTAATAATTCTGGCGCCCATAATCTACAATCAGGAAATGATTTTTTTTACTGTCATAGATAGAACCAAATTCGCCACCCTGGGGACTTTTTCCCTGCATCAGGACCTGACCGTTCTTAATCAGAAAACTGGTAGGTTTGGCCTGACGACCATCATTGAAGCTGAGGGTGGTATCGGCCATACCTGTGACCATACAGCTGAGCAGACCCAGACCGAGAAATAAACGGGGTAAAGACATATAGGGACTCCTTGAATATTCGTTCTCAATTTCAGCGAAAAAGCATATCACGCCTGAATCTCAAGCGGGAGTTGGGCTCGTAAGATTCAGTCGTTGACGTATCTCGAGAAGGGGTAATTCTGCATCCCAACTCATGCTGACCACTGGCTCATCTGGGCGTAGGGGTTCCTGACTCTCCAGTTGATGGGCCAGGACATCAAGGTCGGCATCCGAGGCGTCTACCTGTTCACTGCGCTGAAGGATATTGCTTTTAAGGCTGGCCTCATCGGCTGTGATAGCGAGTATGAGCCAGTGTTGGGCCAGGTTGCTAAAGCAAGCGCGCTGATCCTGTTTCAGGAAAGTGGCATCAACGATGACCACAAAACCGGATGAGAGCAGTTTTTTGGCCAGGCCTGCCAGATGGCCGTAGGTCAGTTCGGTCATCTCCTGGCTATAGATGCCGGCACCCGGCGCAGAACGGGCATTGCTGTCAGCACTGAGCGCGTTGAGACGTTTCCGCTCGACATCGGAGCGCAGGCGAATGGCATTGAGTTCAGGGGCCAGTTGCCCGCTGATGTAGGTCTTGCCAGATCCGGACAGGCCATGCATCAGGATCAGGGCAGGTTGATTCAGCCGAGTATAGTGCTCGGCCAGGTTCACAAATCCTAGGTATTGTTCCAGTACTTCTTTTCGCTCTGATTCGCTGAGATCCTGGGCCAGGCGAAAACTGGAGACCTTGGCCCGGACCATGGCGCGATATACCTGGTAGAAACGCAGTAATATCAGTCCATCATAATCACCGCCGGATTCGAGGTATTCGTTGAGCACGATGTTAGATAGCCGGTTTGCCCCACGGTGATCCAGATCCATGGTCAAAAAGGCGATCTCGCTCATGACGTCGCCCCAACGGAAGAAGTCATTGAATTCAATGCCATCAAAGATGGCGACCTGCCCATCGGTAAGGGCGATATTACCAAGATGCATATCGCCATGGCATTCCCGAATGTATCCGTCCTGTTTGCGCTGGTTCAGGGTGTCTTGGAGTGCCGCATAACGCGCCTGGGTCCACCGTTCCAGTCTGTCCAGTTGCTGCAATTGCTCAGGGTCAGTAATGAGTTCTCTTAACTGGTCGAAATTCTGCTGCATGGGGTCAAATACCGCCTTGGCAGTTCCATAGGGCATCTCCGGGGTTGCGCGTTCGGCCCCTGCATGGAAATCGGCGGCGATCCGGCCAACCTCACGGATGAGCTGATCGTCGAGTTTTTCGTCTGCCAGTAGATTGTTAAACAACTCTTCCTGTTTGAAGCGGCGCATCTTCACGGCGTATTCCAGGGGCTGGCCTTCGCCGCCAATGACTGGATGTTCAGGCGTCCCGGTGATCTTGACCACATCCAGGTACAGGTCGGGAGCAAGACGCCGGTTCAGGCGCAGTTCCTCATCACAGAAGTGTTTCCGTTGCTCGAGGCTGGTGAAGTCCAGAAAGCCGAAATTCACCGGCTTTTTGAGTTTCCAGGCATAGTCGCCAGCGAGGAATACGGTCGATATATGGGTCTCTATGAGCGTCGGGGGTTCATTGCAACCGGGAAATTCCGTCGAGTGTTTGAGTGACTGGATGAGCTGCGATTGAAAATCAGCATTATCTGACATGTAAATGACCTGTAGAATATGGATTCTTGAAATCGCACAGGATAAAGAAAAGCCTCCATGTTCGCCATGCTTAACATCGGCCCAGAGGCCATTTGATGGTCAAAAAAGCCGCTCGATCCAAACGCAAGACCAGCCGTAGAAAGTCTCAACCCCGGTCCCACAAAGGTTTGCTCTGGAAAACAGGTCTGATCGGCCTGGTCCTGCTCAGCATCTATGTTATTTATCTGGATATGCGTATCAAACAGTCGTTTGAAGGCCAGCGCTGGGCCCTGCCGGCCCGTGTCTTTGCCCGGCCCCTGGAATTACATACCGGCTTACCCCTACGTAGAGAGGAATTGCTGCAGGAGCTTAAATTACTGCGCTATAGAAAGGATGCCCACCCCAACAATCCCGGTACCTATACAGCAGTGCGCGACGGTGTAGTGCTGGTTAGTCGTGGATTTCGTTTTTCTGATGGCGAGGAACATCAGCGTAAACTACGCATCCTGTTCTCCAATGGCGAGATATCTGGTCTACGTGACGAAAATGGGCAGCCGATTCATGCCCTGGTACGCCTGGAACCGGTACTGATTGCCAATATCTATCCGGCCCACCAGGAAGATCGCAGCCTGGTGCAGCTGGACGAGGTTCCACCTTTATTGATCAGGACCCTGATGGCCGTTGAGGATAAGGATTACTATCACCATCTTGGGGTACGGCCCACGGCGATTATTCGCGCCATGCTGGCCAATCTGCGCGCGGGGCGGGCGGTGCAGGGCGGTAGTACCCTGACGCAGCAACTGGTTAAGAATTATTTTCTGACCTCCAGTCGGAGCCTGTGGCGTAAATTCAATGAGGCCATCATGGCCCTGCTGCTGGAAATGCATTATGACAAAGACGAGATCCTCCAGGCCTATCTGAATGAGATCTATCTGGGACAATCCGGTGCGCAGGCGATTCATGGTTTCGGGCTTGCGAGTCAGTTTTATTTTCAACGTCATCTGAATGAATTAGAGCCGGAGCAGCTTGCCCTGCTGGTGGCTATGGTCAAGGGGCCATCGTATTACAATCCTCGGCGTCACCCCGAGCGGGCCCGGGATCGCAGGAATCTGGTCCTGGATGTCATGGCCCAGGATGAGCTGATTACTCCGCAGCAGGCCCAGAACTACCAGTCTCGTCAACTGGGGGTGAGTCAAAAGGCCCCACCGACGAAATCGCCATTCCCAGCCTTTGTCGATCTGGTCAGAGAACAGCTGAAACGGGATTATGACGAGGCCGACCTAAGGAGTGAGGGCCTGATGGTCTTCACAACCCTGGACCCCCTGATACAGCTCAGGACGGAACAGGGTGTGCGCCAGGAACTATCGCGTATAGAAAAGAGCCGAACAAAAGACCGGGGTAAACTCGAGTCGGCCGCTGTGGTGGTACGGGTAGGCAACGGAGAGGTGATGGCCCTGGTGGGGGGGCGTGATCCGCGTTTTCCCGGATTTAACCGGGCCCTCAATGCCCGACGCCCTATTGGTTCTCTGATCAAGCCACTCGTGTTTCTCGAGGCCCTGAAGCTGGAACAGCAGTACACATGGGCCAGTCTGCTCGATGATGGACCCCTGAGCATTACCCTGGATGATGGTTCGGAGTGGGCTCCCACTAATTATGATCGGCAAAGTCATGGACCGGTCTTAATGGAAGATGCACTGATCCACTCTTATAACCAGGCGACGGCTCGTCTGGGGCTCGAGATAGGGGTGCCGAGAGTCACTCAATCCCTGGCACAACTGGGAGGTAGAAGCGATGTCCGGGCTTACCCCTCGGTATTGCTCGGTGCCGTCGATATGACACCCCTGGAGGTGGCCCGCGTCTACCAGAGCCTGGCAACCGAGGGTTATCGCATGCCGCTGAGGGCAATCAGGTCGGTGATGGATGCCGAGGGTCGAAGTCTGCAACAATATGATCTGGATGTACATCAGGCCGAGGATCCTCGCTATGTCTTCATGGTGACCGCGGCCATGCATGAAGTGACCCGCCAGGGAACGGCAAAAGGCCTGGTCCAGCGCCTGCCCGGGGGGCTGAAGGTGGCCGGAAAGACCGGAACCACCAATGATCTGCGCGATAGCTGGTTTGCCGGCTACAGTGGAGATTACCTGGGGGTGGTCTGGGTTGGTCGTGATGATAATGCCTCGTCAGGCCTCACTGGCGCCACCGGAGCCCTGCCGGTCTGGGCCCATATCTTTAATGGTTTACACCAGGAGTCTATCGAGCTGGATCCCCCGCAGGGTGTGAAATGGTCCTGGATAGACCGCTCCAATGGCCTGCGTGGGGATAAAAGCTGTGATGAGGCCTTGAGAATACCTTTTATAGCCGGTACTGTCCCGCAAGGCACCTCGGCCTGTACCCAAAGCCTGGATGGTGCCGTCAAGCGATCCTGGAACTGGTTGAAGGACCTGTTCGATACGGAGTAACCCTGTGTTCATAATGCGTCATCTGATACCCCTCGTTTTACTGGCCCTGTTGTCTGCCTGTGCCACCACGCCGACACCGGAACCGGTTGAGTCATCACCGGAGATCGCTGCCCTGGTGCAACAGGCCGATGATGCCCGCCAGCAGGGTGACCACGCACGTGCCCAGTCCCTGCTCGAAAGGGCGCTACGTATTGATGCCCGAAATCCCAGAACCTGGTACGAACTGGCCAGCCTGAAACTCGATGCCGGTGCACTGGATAGCGCCGAGACCTTTGCCAGGAAATCCCTGCGCTATAGTGGTGAGTCCTCCCGTGAGGCGGCACAGAACTGGTTACTGATCTCAGAGATACGTCGTCGCCTGGGTGATGCCGCCGGTGCAAAGGCAGCTCAGCAGAAGGCCCAGGCCATAGGCCGATCCTTAAGATGAGTGAGTCCGTCTATGAGCTGCTGGGGCCTGAAGGACCACTGGCTACGGCCCTGACGGGATTCCGTGCTCGAGAACCCCAGCGTGAACTGGCCGCAGCCATCGAAGAGGCCCTGGCGAATATGAGCACCCTGGTTGCCGAGGCCGAGACCGGTGTGGGAAAGACCTTTGCCTATCTGGCCCCGGCGCTGCTGAGTGGTGGTAAGGTGCTCATCTCTACCGGAACGCGAAATCTTCAGGACCAGTTGTTCGAAAAAGACCTGCCTGTGGTGCGCAATGCCCTGGGTGTGAGTATCAGGAGCGCCCTGCTTAAAGGGCGCGCCAATTATCTGTGTCTGCATCGCATGGGTCAGACCGAGCTGGATCAGCGCTGGCGTAGCCCCGAGACTGCCAGGGACCTGGTGCAGGTGAAAAAGTGGTCCTTGCAGACCTCGACCGGAGATCTGGCCGAGTTGGTCAATGTGCCGGAGGAGTCGGAGGTCTGGCCGAGGGTGACCTCGACCATTGAGAACTGTCTGGGGATGGAGTGTCCGGATTATTCCGAGTGTTTTGTGGTCAAGGCACGACGCAAGGCCCAGGAGGCCGATGTGGTCGTGATTAATCATCATCTCTTCTTCGCCGATATGGCCCTGAAAGAAGAAGGCTTTGGTGAACTGTTGCCCTCGGCCAATGCCGTGATCCTGGATGAGGCCCATCAGTTACCGGATGTAGCCAGTAATTTTTTTGGCCAGGCGCTCAGTAGTCGTCAGATACAGGAACTGTGCCGCGATACCATTACCGAGCAGTTGCAGGAAGCCGCCGATATGAACAGCCTGCGCGAGACCTCGGGATTGCTGGAAAAGGCCTCCCGTGATGCACGGCTGGCCATGCAGGGGGCCGAGCAACGTGGGTCCATGAAAAACCTGCTGAGAAGGCAGGGTGTCTCAGAGGCCCTGGAGACCCTGGATGATCGTTTTGAGGAACTGATTAATCTGCTGGAGATTGGGGCAGAGCGAGGCAAGGGTCTGGAAAGCTGCCTGGGGCGTGCACAGATGTTGCGTAGTCTGCTGGCGCAGTTGCGTGAGACCGGGGCCGACAAGATACCCTGGTATGAGCTGTATACCCGCAGTTTTAGTCTCAACCTGACTCCACTGGATATCGGGCAATCCTTTGAGCGTTTTCGCGAACGTTTTCCCTGTGCCTGGATCTTTACCTCGGCCACGCTTGCCGTGGGGGAAGATTTTTCCCATTTCAGTCAACGCCTGGGACTGGAGCATTTTTCTACTCGACAGTATGCCAGCCCCTTTGATTATCAGAATAATGCCCTGCTGTACCTGCCGCAGAACATGCCCGAGCCAGCCGACCGGCAATTCACCCCGCGTATGCTGGAAGTATCCCAACGCCTGATTGAGATGAACCAGGGCCGGGCCTTTCTACTCTTCACCAGTTATCGCGCCCTGAACCAGGCGGCAGAGACCCTGGCAAACCAGTTAAATTATCCTCTATTGGTACAGGGTGAGATGCCTCGATCTGAGTTATTAAAACGGTTCCGCGAATCCGGTAATGCGGTATTGCTCGGTACCAGCAGTTTCTGGGAGGGTGTCGATGTTCGAGGTGATGCCCTGAGTCTGGTAATTATAGACAAGTTACCCTTTGCCTCACCGGGCGATCCGGTGCTACAGGCCAGGCTGGATGCCATCAGGGAACAGGGTGGTAATCCCTTTATGGATTACCAGGTACCCCAGGCCGTGATTAGTCTCAAACAGGGGGCGGGGCGTCTGATCCGCGACGTGACCGATCGAGGCCTGCTGGTCATCTGTGATCCACGAGTCCGCACCAAATTTTACGGCAAGCGCTTTTTAAAAAGCCTGCCCGATATGCCCATGACACAGGATGAACAGGAGGCACTAAAATTCCTGTCAAATCTGAGAAAACGCGATGAAGCTGCTTGCACTTGATACCGCAACCGAGGCCTGCTCGGCAGCCATTTTAATTGATGGCGAGATCATCAGTCGCTATGTACTGGCTCCCAGGGAGCATGCCCGTACCATTATTCCCATGATGGATGAACTCATGGCTGAGGCTGAACTGAGCCTGTCACAACTTGATGCCATAGCCTTTGGCCGAGGGCCGGGTTCGTTCACGGGGGTGCGCGTCGCCGCCAGTCTGACGCAGGGGGTCGCCTATGGTGCGGGGCTTCCCGTGGTTCCCGTCTCGACCCTGGCAACGCTGGCCCAGGCCGCCCTCGAGGAAAAGGGCGGTATCCATGTCCTTGCGGCCATCGATGCCCGTATGCAGGAAGTCTACTGGGGTGAATATCATCGGGATGAACAGGGCCTTGCAACGCTGGTGGGTAATGAACTGGTGATACCGCCTGGCCAGGTTCCCTTGCCCGATGGAAAAGATTATGTGGGCATTGGCA
>JANTGN010000103.1 GCA_024762895.1 Thiotrichales bacterium | reverse complement strand
AGCAGGTTGACGATGGCCTTGCCCTGTTCGGAAAAACCTCGATAAAAAATATCCACACGGACATGTTCATTGTCGCGGAAGGTATAAGCGGCGCCGGCCATGAAGACCAGGGCATGCATATAGATCACACTCTCCTGTAACCAGATCCAGTTCAGCTGAAAGGCATAGCGCAGTACAACGATGACAAAGGTCACCACGACCATGACCAGGGTCAGCCAGGAGACGGTCTCACCAAGCCAGCCATTCAGGCGGTCAATACCCACGGCAACGTTATTCATCAACTGGCGCATCAGACGTACCAGGCCTCCGGCATCTCTTCGACGGGCAGGGGCTTTACACCTATCTCTCTCGATTCACCTGTCTTGTCGGTGATACGGACCACAACCTCGGGCTCATTCCTGCCCTTGCTGAAACGGGCCGTAATGCGGGCCGCCAGCATGATATCTTCCTCCGAAGGTTCTCCATCGATCAGAGACAGGGGTCCGGCATGGCTGACGGTCTTGATATGAGCGAACTGCCGACGATAGCCCTCGAGAAAACGCGTCTCACCTTCCTCCCGAGAAACAATCATCTTGAAATGCTCACGAGGACGAATATGACGCCCGACCTTGAGCAGCATGATGTCATCCAGCTCATAACGCTTCTCACCGCGATGAGTCCACAGGTCCTGCAGCTTATGCGAATAGGCCTCGTCGGTCAGGAAACAACAGCCCCCGGCAGGCTGGGCATAATCTTCAAAGCCATATTGCTTCGCCAGGGCCATCTGAGGCTTACGTCCCCGGCCCGAAAAGCCAAACAAGGCATCACGGCTAATCCAGCCCTCACGTTCGGGCAGGGTGGGCGGCAGGTTACGGGCACAGAGCGGCCGTAACAATCGGTCTTCTGCACCGGACTCCCTTGCGATCACCGGCATGGTGTCCTTACGCTGCGACATGGGTCGCTGGCCGATCACTTCACCGGTGATAATGAAATCGAAATCATTCTTTTCAATCCACTCCAGGGCCTTATGCACCATGAAGATCTTGCAGTCGAGGCAGGGGTTCAGGTTTGCGCCATAGCCATGCGGGGGGTTGATCACCACATCTTTATATTCTTCGACGATGTCGACAATATGCAGCTTGATACCCAGCTGCTCTGCCACCCACAGGGCATTGTTACGCTTTGGCTTTTTCTGGTCCTTCTTGCGTATGGCGTGGGTATGGCCCTCGACACAGAACCCGGTGAAAAAGTTAATGCCTTCCACGTGCACACCCTGTTCCATGACCGCCTTGGTGGCAAGCATGGAATCCAGTCCGCCTGAGATCAGTGATACCGCCTTGATCGGTTTGCTCATGGTTTTTCCAGGGTGAAAAAAATGGCGCGAATTATAGCATTGCGGCGAAAAAATATGCCGTATATGTCATAAGGGTTCTATGTTGGGGCTTTGGTTCATTGCCCCGGCAGGGCATAATCACGACAGCGAACATCAAAAGTCTATCGCCATAGCACGAGAAAAAACCAGATTTAAAGCCAGGGGCACACAAAGCTGAACGTGTTAACACGACTCAACATACTCTATATCACCTCTCTGGTCTGCGCCGGTGTCCTGGCCTATTTTTACCCCCCGCTATCGGCTCCACCACCCTTTGCAGAGTCCGAGTACAGCCCGGCCCCATTCACTCAGACTCAGACACCGGTCTTTGAGCAGTACTTTCTCAACCCGATCGATGATCCACCGTCCGTCCATGCCGGCAGCCTGACCATGTTGCCTGATGGTGAGATCATTGCCGCCTGGTTCGGCGGCAGCCGGGAAGGGGCCGCGGACGTGGCGATCTATACCGCTCGCTATGATGCGGAACAACAGGAGTGGTCCACACCGGTCGTGATTACCGACCGCCTGCGCACCAGCCGTGAGCTGGGCCGATATATTCGAAAACTGGGCAATCCCGTTATCTATGCCGATCGGCAGGGCAGGGTATGGCTCTATTATGTGACTGTCTCTGTGGGCGGCTGGGCAGGCAGCTCGATTACGGTCAAGGTCTCGGATAACGGGGGCCGCCGATGGAGCGAGGCGGAACGCCTGATCACCTCCCCCTTTCTGAACGTCAGCACCCTGGTCAAGGGCAGCCCCATCGCCCTGCAGGACGATCAGTTATTACTGCCGGTCTATCACGAAATGATCAATAAATTTGGCGAGGTGTTGCAGCTCGATAGCAAAAACCGCCTGATTGCAAAATACCGCATGACCCACCAGCCACAGGCCATTCAGCCCTGGATAGTACCCCAGTCGCCTACCCGTGCCAGCGCCTTTTACCGTCGTGCCGGCGATGCCCCTCCTCGAGTCCTGGTGAATCAATCCAACCTATCCAGCAAATACTGGAATGAGCTGAGCCCCAGCGATGCCCCGAACCCTGGTGCCGCTGTCTCGGTCATTCGGGATCATTCAGGCCGTTACCTCATGGCCTATAACCCTCAGGAGAGTAATCGCACCCAGCTGGCCCTGGCTCGATCCCTCGATGGCCTGCACTGGGAAAAGCTGAAGGATCTGGAACTCGGCGAGGACGGCGATGAGTTTTCCTACCCCTACCTGATTCGTGGCCAGGGTGGTCGCTATCACCTCATCTATACCTGGCAGAGAAAGCGCATGCGTCACCTGATCTTTAACCAGGCCTGGCTGGAGGCAGCATCGTGAGTACGACATTCTGGGTCTGGGCACACCTGTCATTTATTCTCGTAGTAGGAAGACTGTTATTCAGCCTGGCTCAGAACTGGGTACTGCCGACCAAGGGCTATGCCGCGGCCCTGTTGCTGATCGGCGCCCTGGGGATGATGCCCTATCAGGATGTAGACCTGGCAGGCTGGCTACTCGGCATCACCAACATGCTCAGCGTGGGCAGCCTGCTCGTGCTCGTGCTGGGGATATTGCCCAGACTGGGCGTGAATCCCGATATCGATCAGGACCAACAGCAGGGCAGCTGGCCGCTGTGGTTTATTCTGGGGCTGATCCTCTACCCATCAGCCCTGGGCTGGGTCAGTCTGGATACCTATGTCTGGGGTTATGACCCCCTGATGAGCTGGATATGCCTGGGGCTCTCACCCCTGTTCTGGCTACTCAGACAACGGCTCATCGGGCTCTGGCTGAGCCTGTCGGTCCTGGCCTGGACCCTGGAACTGGGGGAATCGAACAATCTCTGGGATTATCTTATCGACCCCTGGCTGGTGATCGCCGCCTTGATCTGGCTGCTAAGGCAGTTACTCCCTAAACGACCACAGCAGGTTGGCCAGGAAGGTCCATAAAAACACCAGCCCCGTCGTGAGGACCTGCGCCAAGAGGTAGTGCCATTGCAGGGCCGTGGCAAAGGCATACATGAACAGGGCATTCATGAAAAAAGCCAGTACGGCCACAACCATGAATTTGGTCAGGGCCTCACGATGGCGCTTGTTACTCTGGAAGGTATAGTGATAATTCAGGTAGTAATTGACCAGGGCACCCAGTAATGCGCCCAGGCTGGAGGCCACCACCGGATCCATGGCAAATCGCTGCACGAGTAGAATCAGGAGCAGGTAATGGGCCGCCGTACCCATCACCCCGACGCCGGAAAAGCGGATAAATCGTTCAAACAGGGATAGGGAATTGCCGCTCTGACTCATTTGCCCGATATAATAACGCGGCCCAATATGACCGCGAAAACATTATGCCCGAATCCAGCTCCCTGACACGAATACTCCTGGTCCTGATCGTAATGGCCGCCCTGTTGCGTCTGGCGACTCTCGGCGTCTATCCCCTGACTGATAACACCGAGGCTCGTTATGCCGAGATTGGCAGGGAGATGGTGGTCACGGGCAACTGGGTCACGCCTCAGCTCGATGAAGGCAGGCCCTTCTGGGCCAAACCCCCACTCTCGGTCTGGCTGACAGCGGCTTCATTCAAGGCCTTTGGCATCAATGAATTCACCGCTCGACTGCCCACCTTCGTGCTGGCCGGCGGCGTGCTGTGGTTGACCTTCCTCCTGGCCCGACAGCTTTACGGGCGTAGCACAGGCCTCCTGGCAAGCGCCATTCTGGCCAGCACCCTGCTTTTCTTTATGCTGGCCGGGGGAGTCATGACCGACCCGGCACTGGGCTTTAGCACCACCCTGATCATGGTCAGCCTGATCATGGCGCTGGAAACTCGGTCCAGGCTCTGGGGGCATTTATTATTTGTCGGTGCCGCCCTGGGGTTACTGGCCAAGGGGCCCATCGCACTGGTTCTGACGGGTTTTCCCGTCTTTATCTGGCTGTTCTGGAAACGCCAGTGGGGGCATTTTTTCCGCGACCTGCCCTGGCTCACCGGCATCCCCCTGATGCTGCTTATTGCCCTGCCATGGTATGTGCTGGCCGAATTGCGTACCCCGGGATTTATCGAGTATTTCCTCGTTGGAGAACATTACCTGCGTTTCGTGGATCCCGGCTGGACGGGCGACCTGTATGGCTCACCACACAACCAGCCCAAGGGCATGATCTGGATCTTCTGGCTGGCGGCGGCACTGCCCTGGTCCATCTGGTTCGTACTACTGCTACTGACCCGTGTTTTCGGCCTGAGCAGAGACCGAAGCCTGTTTCATATCCATGACCGATGGCTGGTGCTGCTGATTATCTGGTCCCTGACCCCGATGCTTTTTTTCAGCACGGCCAGCAGCATACTGGCCACCTATGTCTACCCGGGTATTCCGGCCTTTGCCATCCTCATGGCCCTGGGCCTGCTACGCTCTGACCGCGAAACCCTGCCGCACCCCTGGCTGGTCTACACCGGGATCGCCGTTATTCCCATCTTGTTTGCCGCCCTGGTGACTATCATGAGCCCGCAGATAGCGCTCAAGGCCACCCAGCTACCCCTGCTTGAACAGTTCCTGGACGAAGCCGAGCCGGGCGCCATTGTGGCTTATGCCTGCGAACGCCCTCATTCTGCGGAATTCTATGGCCAGGACCGAACCTATGCCCTGGATCAGGCCAGTGAAGTCGAATGGCGGAATCTATTTAGCAATGGTCGACACAACTATGCCGTGATCGAGCATGATCGTTACCACAAGCTGCCACCGTTCCTGCAATCCCGGATGCAGGAGGTCAGACGTTATGACAAATACCTCCTGCTCAGGGATACCCAGATTATATCGCCCGACCCAGGTAACGAAGATAATCGCCGGAGTGAATCGGAGTAAGACCCCGCACCGGGCCCTGATAGACATAGACCCAGGTCCTGAGTCTGCCTCCTGGCATCAACCGCACGATCGCCTGCCTGCGGCGGTACTCTCCGTAACGGTTGTTACTCGGCGGGCACGCCTCATAATGATCCAGCAGGGCCAGGGTGAAACGGGGAGCACGGAGTCGATACAACTCGCCCCACACCCGGGTCTCTGTTTCTGGAGAGATCACCAGCCCGGGGTATTCACCCAGATCATAAAGCCTGCCGGTGATCCTGGCTCGTCCAAGATATTCAGCCTGTTCTGTCAGTACACGATGCTGGGGGTGTCCGATTTTTTCCAGGAGGGAGCCGTAGACAAAAAGATATTCCGGCATGGTGGCGTTACTCGTCGTTCTCGAAACCGCGCGTCTCTTTCACCAGATAAAGGGGCCTTCTCTTGACCTCGGTAAAGATACGCCCCAGGTACTCACCGATCACGCCCAGGGTGATCAGCTGCATACCCCCCATGAACAGGATCACGACCATCATCGAGGCATAACCCGGTACATCCACTCCATGCATCAGGACCCGAACGACCAGATAGGCAGCATAAACCAGGGCGGTTAGAGAAAGGAACAGGCCCAGGTAACTCCATACCTTAAGCGGCGTGGCCGAGAATGACGTAATACCATCGACGGCCAGACGCCACAGCTTGATGTAATTCCAGCTCGTTTCACCCGCCACTCTCGGGTCCCGGTCATAGTAGATGGCCGTCTGATTAAACCCCACCCAGGCAAACAG
The DNA here is from genome assembly GCA_024762895.1 of Thiotrichales bacterium. Classification (GTDB taxonomy): domain Bacteria; phylum Pseudomonadota; class Gammaproteobacteria; order J044; family J044; genus JANTGN01. Next base: position 2,790 of record JANTGN010000103.1, on the reverse strand, counting down.
ACCTTTCATGAATCGATTGCGCTCGGGCATACGCTTGAGGGCATCCACCACGCGACGGTCCATGAGTCGAAAATCTCCGGTATTACGCGGAATTTCGATTTCGCTAATACGGTCCAGAAGCCGGTAAAAAAGGTTGGCCGTGGTCTTCTTGACCGTGGACTCACCCTTCCGACTACGCCGGGTGGCATAGACGACGTCATAGCCTTCACGCCACTTGGCGATCATTTCGGGGATCAATTCCGGAGGGTCCTGCAGGTCGGCATCGATGGGGATAACTGCCTCGCCTTTCGAATAATCCAGGCCAGCCGTCAGCGCCACCTCCTTACCAAAATTGCGCGACAGGTCGATAAGCCGGATATGCGGGTCCTGCTCCTGATAACGCATCAGACTCTGCAGGGTTCCATCCTGACTGCCGTCATTGACACAGACGATTTCATAACTGGTATCGAGTTCCTGAAACAACGCCTTCATGCGAGAAAAGAAGGCCTCGATATTGGCCTCTTCATTATGCATGGGAACTACAATGGAGATCTCGATCCGGGGTGTTGGGGTTGGCATAGTGATTTTGATCCAGAAGGATGCTTGGTCTTAGGGCAAATTAGCACAGGCCGGTCAAAAGAGGGAGCCTACCCGGGTAGAAATCAGGATTTATGGGGCAAGCCCTGATGTCACCGCCAGTGAAATACGATTACCCAGTGCGTATTGGCTACTCTGCGATGACTCGGTTTCTACCCATTTTCTTGGCGCTATAAAGGGCCTGGTCCGCTCGTTTCTGTATATCGGAAAGTGATTGATCCGTAGGCAACTTCTGGGCGACGCCAAAACTGGCCGTGATACGCAAATCAACTTCCCCTATATGTTCAATGGTCTGCTCAATGCGTTGCCGCATCTTCTCTGCCAGCTTGGCGGCCGCCTGGCTGTTCGTTTCAGGCAGGACGGCGCAGAACTCCTCGCCCCCCAACCGGGCACAGACGTCACTCTGTCGCAGGAAGCTGTTCACGATTTTTGCGACATGGACCAGGACCTGATCTCCAGCCTGGTGCCCATAGGTATCATTAATATTCTTGAAATGATCCAGGTCCATATAGATGACGGTAAGTGGACTACCATCTCTTGTAGCCATCTTGAATAACTGTTCACCGATGGCGGTACACATCCGCGGATTGAACAGGCCGGTCAGGGGGTCTTCACTGGCCAGCTGTTTTAATTTGCTGTTGTTCTCTTCAATCTGGTTCGCGTAGCTGACCATTCTATTAGTGTAGGTATAGGTGATGAGACTCAAGATCAGTAAACCCACCACAATACTGACAATTGACTCCTCGCTTAAGCCCACCTCCGTACTGATATTGAGCGCGATGACAATCACGATGGACAAGGCTGTAAATCCTACGCCCAGGCCGGTTCCTGCCAGTATATAGGCCGCCAGTACCAGCAGGTAAAACCAGATGGCCCGGAACTGGTCCATCGGCACATTGATGAATGCCGAGACAAAGGTCAGGAAAGAGGCCACCAGGAAGATATATAGAATAGGAGAGTAGAGAGACCGTTCTTTTTTAAACAGGAACAACAACACCAGAGTGAGCAATGAATACAGATAATCAACATAGGCATGAAAACGCCCAATCTGGTTTAGCCCCAGGTCATGCATCAGTCCAAAGGACGCCGAAAATACCATAGCGATCATCATGATCGAAGTGAATAAACGGGATTTGAATTCCAGATAGGCTTCATTTTGACCGGTATTAAGACCGGTTGTCAGATCTTGTTCTATACGCACCAGGTAACCTGTTAGCAGATTTAATAATAATAATTATTCCTTTAACAGTACACTCAGGATCTTCATGAGCAAATTCCAAGAGTAAAACATTAAACTATTTATGCCTGTTGTTGATAGATGGTCATTTGATACAAAGAGCCAGTTTAAAAAAAAGGCCCCATCAGGGGCCTTTTTCTTCAGTCTCAGAACCGGAAATCAGAGCGTCTTGATCGTGGAGATCAGTTCACCTACTGCCTTCTGGCCATCACCGTACAGCATACGGGTGTTATCCAGGAAGAACAGGTGGTTCTCGATACCGGAGAATCCGGCACCCTGACCACGCTTGATTACGATGACGTTCTTGGCCATATCCGCATTCAGGATAGGCATGCCATAGATCGGGCTGCTTTCATCATTACGAGCAGCTGGGTTGACGACGTCATTGGCTCCAATAACCAGGGCCACATCGGCAGTGGCAAACTCATTATTGATCTCATCCAGATCCTCGATCAGGTCATAGGGAACACCAGCCTCGGCCAGCAACACGTTCATATGACCCGGCATACGACCGGCAACCGGGTGGATGGCGAACTTAACAGTCACGCCATTTTCCTGCAGCAGTTCGGTCATCTCCCAGACCTTATGCTGGGCCTGGGCCACGGCCATGCCATAACCGGGTACGATAATGACCTTTTCGGCGTAGGCCATCTGGATGGCGGCATCCTGGGCCTCGATAGCCTTCATACTACCTTCAACGGCCATACCTTCACCGCTGCCGGCGGCGCCAAAGTTACTGAACAGGACATTGCTGATGGAACGGTTCATCGCCTTGGCCATGAGCTGGGTCAGCAGCGAACCGGCGGCACCTACCACGATACCGGCGATCATCATCGCGGGGTTGCCCAGTACGTAACCCTCAAAACCTACGGCCAGACCGGTAAAGGCGTTATACAGGGAGATCACTACCGGCATATCCGCACCGCCGATGGGCAGGGTCATCATGACACCAAAGACCAGGGCCAGGATGAAGAAGC
>JANTGN010000102.1 GCA_024762895.1 Thiotrichales bacterium | reverse complement strand
CGTGCTACGGGAAGACCCGAATAATGTACTGGCATAATGGCGCGGGTTCGATCCGTGATCGCGGCATCGACCTGATCGAGTAGCAGGTTTCTGGAATACAAATCCACATCGACAAAGACAGGCGTTGCACCAACCCGTAACACCACATTCGCCGTTGCCGCGAAGGTCATGGCAGGAACGATGACCTCGTCACCAGGCCCAATGCCACAGATCTCCAGTGCCAGTTCCAGTGCTGCGGTGCCGCTGGTCAGCGCCAGGACGTGTCGTTCCCCACCGATATAGTTGTTCAGGGCCTCTTCAAAGCGAGTGACGTTCGGGCCTGTGGCCAGCCATCCCGAGCGCATGACCTCGGCAACGCCCTGGATGGTATGCTCGTCGATAGTAGGCCGAGTAAAGGGCAGAAAATCTTTCATGTCAGCTTCGGGCCACCATGAATACGCCAAGGATCAATACACCAATACCGGCCACTCGCATGGGATTGAGGTCTTCGCCCAGCCACCACCAGGCCACCAGGGCATTGACGATATAACCAATCGATAGCATTGGATAGGCGATACTGACCTGAACCCGGGACAGGGCCAGTATCCAGACGACGACGCTGATGACATAAAGAAACAGACCGCCAATGATGTAATAGTCGAAGGCCAGTCGAGAGCCTGCACTCCACAGGTTATTCCAGTTTAGATGTATGGTGCCGACCTGATTAACGCCGGCCTTGAGCAGTAGCTGGGCGCCGGCATTGAGGAGAACGCCGGTTAGAATCAGGCCAAAGCTAAGCCAGGTCATGGCCTTTCTACCAGTACCTGGTGACGGTCACGCGAGCGTTCGATCATGGGCAGGCCTTTTTGTTTGAGACGTTCATAGGTGTCGGTCTTCATGACGGCAAAGGCACGGTCTTCCATTTGCCAGAGCGCCTCGAAGCCTTCGGTGGTGGGTATATATTTCTCGGGTTCCTGTGCGATGCCGAAGGCCAGTTCGCCTTCGTACTGAACCAGTTTCAGGGTACGGTTGAGATAAAAAGGAATCGTCTGCTGATAATACTCAACACTGTAGACGGGTACACCTGGTTCGATGGTCTCAACATGGTCCCTGAGCAGTGGCCAGGCAGATCGCATTTCGGAGACTGTCTGGGTAGCGGCAAGGATGAACATCACGCTCAGATACCATCCCAGGCAGATGCTGCTGATGCGTAGCAGAGCGCTTCGATGGCGCAGAATTAGCCCGCCCAGACCGCCTAAGAATAACAGGGCAAAACCGATACGCATCCAGGGTAGCCAGGCCGAGAGTTCTTCCAGTTTCGGGTGGTCGAGGGAAACGGAGACCAGGCCGATCAGGCCCGCCAATACCGTGATGCCACTGCTGATATTCAGGCCCCTGTGCTGGTCCCGCCACAGGGCATTGGCAAAGAGCAGGGCCAGGGCCGGCATGATGGGAGCGATGTAATGGGGTAGCTTGGAGCTGGATATTGAGAAGAAAAGGAGTATGAAACCAGCCCAGATCAACAGAAACAGCCCAGGATCGAAGGCCTTACCCTGATCCGAGTTGCTGCTACTGAGGGCGGGCTTCAGGCTCCGCCAGGACTGCGGCAGCCAGGGTAGCAGGGCCATAATGGTAAAGGCGAGGAAAAACCACCAGGGCTCCACTCGCTGATGTCCCTTGCTGAGAAAACGCTCGAAGTGTTCGTGGATGAAAAAGAAATGGGGAAACTCAGGATTTGCCATGGAGACCATCACGAACCAGGGTGCGCTGATCAGCAGGAACAGGGCGAGACCCGGCCAGAAATAAAGGCGCTTCCAGATGGCGAGGTCACGACGAATCAGTGAATAAAGGACAAACACAGCCCCAGGCAGAACCACGGCCATCAGGCCCTTACTGAGCAGGGCCAGGGCCGCGCCTGCCCAGGCCAGCAGCATCCATTTTTTGTACTGGGTCGGATCGGTCTGGGCCAGCAGAAAACCAACCAGGGTCAGGGTCATAAAAAAGGTCAGGCCCATATCCAGGACATTGATATGTGCGACCAGGTAGAAATAGATGTTTGCAGCCAGCAGCATGCCGGCCAGGAGACCCGTCTCACGATTAAACAGCCGATAGCCGGCATAGGCGGTAAGCAGGATGGTCAGAAAACCGGATAGTTCGGTCCACAGGCGCGCCGTCCAGTTATGTATGCCAAAGACCTTATAGGCACTGGCCGTGATCCAGTAGTGCAACGGCGGCTTTTCGAAGTATTTAAAGCCGTTGAGTCTCGGGGTCAGCCAGTCGCCACTGACGATCATCTCGCGCGCAATCTCCCCGTAGCGACCTTCGTCGGTATGGGTCAGGTCACGAAACTGAATATCAGCAAACCAGGTGATCGCGAGGAACGAGATCAGTAGTAGTATCAGCGACCGAGGTGTGGAGGATTCATTCATTAAAGGCACGTCAAGAGGGTTCTTTGTCGCCTTCCAGAGGCGTGACTTCAATCAGGATACCCGCCAGGGGGTGATCGATATAATGTAACTCGCGACTTCTCATACGGCGATGCGCCTGAATGGGAATATCAAACAGGGTCTGAGTTTCGGTCAGCTCCTGTGTCTCTTCATCGAGTCGCTCAACGATCACGGGCTTACGAAAGATCAGGTCGGTATAGATGTGCAGATAACGACCCAGTACCAGTTTAACCGACCCATCGAGTTCATTCAGGGTCCTGGGCCCAGGCACCTCGATGATATCGCCCTGATCATTGACCTCCCAGCGTGATTCCATCCGCTCCGGATAGCTGCTACGGTAATCCTTACCACCAGAGATGGCCATACTCAGGGCCTTTTTCTCCGTCAGGCCGGGTTGCTGCCAGGCAATGTGACTAAGTACCTCATAACGTGGAGATTTCTCCAGTAGCTTGCTTGCCTGGCTGAGTGTGAAATCAGCTGTGGATAGTAAACGGAATTCACCGGACTTTTTCTCTGGCTTGTCGGTAGCGGCTGCCCCCTTCAGACCATCCTGCAGTGGCCAGTGCTCTGAGAAAAAGGCCTGGTCATCCGTCTGAGCAAAGATGATCATCTCTACCTTGTAGTCGGGGCCGGCATAGACCTGGCTGATTCCCATCAGGAATAGACTCAATATTTTCAGGGTGTACTTCATCGATTGACTCATGCGGCCTCTTTAAGACGTAAAGTGTCCAGTAATTGGTGGATGTGTTCAATACGTTCCTGAAAATTCTCAGGAACATCCAGTAGGTGCAGGCGTTGCTGGCTATCCAGTTTAAACAATCCGGGCTGGGTCTGGATCAGCTGAATCATCTTGCCGGGATCGATATTGGGCTGATCAGTGAATTGTATCCTGCCAGCAGTGGTTCCAAACTCAATTTTTCGAACACCCAGTGCCTGTGCGTGCAACTTGATAGCGGTATTGGCAAACAGGCATTTGGCCGGTTCTGGCAGCAACCCGAAACGATCTATGAGTTCGACCTGTAGATCATCCAGGGCCTTCTGGTCCGGCGCATTAGCAATACGCTTGTAGAGGATAAGCCGCGTATGAATATCCATTATATAGTCGTCCGGCAGCATGGCAGGGACACCCAGGTCGATCTCTGTGCTGGCAGCGGCATCCAGGCGGTCATCGGGGATCTGTCCCGCTTTCAGGGCCTTAACGGCACGGTCCAGTAACTCGTTATACATGCTAAATCCGATCTCATGGATCTGACCGCTCTGTTCATCACCCAGCAATTCACCCGCCCCACGTATCTCCAGGTCATGACTGGCAAGGGTAAAGCCAACACCAAGGTCTTCCAGGGATTCGATGGCCTCGAGCCGCTTCAGGGCATCTGCCGTCATGGCCTTTTTAGGTGGGGTAATAAGGTAGGCATAGGCACGGTGGTGAGAACGGCCCACGCGTCCACGTAGCTGGTGGAGTTGTGCCAGTCCCAGTTTGTCGGCCCGATTGATCAGCATGGTATTAGCGGTGGGTACATCGATACCGCTTTCGATGATGGTGGTGGCGACCAGGATATTGAATCGCTGATGATAAAAATCGACCATGATCTGCTCAAGTTCTTTTTCGCGCATCTGGCCATGAGCAAAACGTATCTTCGCATCGGGTAACAGTTGTTCCAGCTCGCGGGTCTGCTTTTCAATGGTCTTGACCTCGTTATGCAGAAAATATACCTGGCCACCACGACGTAATTCACGCATGCAGGCCTCCTGCACCAGATCGCCATTCCATTCGGTGACGAAGGTCTTGATGGCATGGCGATGGACCGGTGGAGTGGCAATGATAGACAGGTCCCTGAGACCGGCCAGGGACATGTTCAGGGTGCGTGGAATGGGAGTAGCGGTGAGGGTCAGGATGTCGACCTCGCTACGCATTGCCTTGAGTCGTTCCTTGTGGCGAACACCAAAGCGATGTTCCTCATCGATAATGACCAGTCCCAGGTCCTTGAAACGGATGTCCTTCTGCAGCAGCTTATGGGTACCGATAACGACATCGACCTGGCCATTGGCGAGTTTGTTCAGGGTGTCCTCCAGTTCCTTACCGGTACGGAAGCGAGACAGCGACTCGATACGGACTGGCCAGTCGGCAAACCGATCCTGAAAATTCAGGGTGTGTTGCTGAGCCAGCAGGGTCGTGGGGACGAGTACGGCCACCTGTTTGCCGCTCAGGGTAACCGCCGCGGCTGCGCGCATGGCCACTTCGGTCTTGCCAAACCCCACATCACCACAGACAACGCGATCCATTGGCTGGTCCGAGCGTAGATCTTCAAGGACCGCGTCTATGGCCTTCTCCTGGTCGGGCGTTTCTTCAAAGGGAAAGGCCTCTGCAAAGGCCGCATATTCTGTCTTTGGAACCTGGTAACTGTGGCCCTTTCTTGCGGCGCGCCGGGCATAGATATCCAGTAACTCTACAGCAACATCATGGGCCTTTTTGGCGGCCTTTCTCCGTGTCTTTTCCCAGTGGTCGGTGCCCAGTTTATGGAGCGGGGCATTCTCGGTGCTGGCACCCGTGTAGCGATTGATCAGGTGCAGGGAAGAGACCGGAACATAAAGCTTATCGCCACCGGAATATTCAATTGTCAGGAATTCGGTCGTGACGCCATTGACCTCCAGTTTGTTGAGCCCCATATAACGGCCAACGCCATGGTCTTCATGGACCACAGGGGCACCGGGGTGCAGATCGGTCAGGTCGCGAACGATGGCGTCGGCATCTCGAGTGACCTTTCGTCTTCGCCGTGTCTGCTGGGTCCTCTCGCCCAGTAGCTGACCTTCGGTGAGTAGCGCTATGGCTGGTTCATCGAGTATAAAACCTTCTTCCAGGGGGGCGACGGTGATGGCCAGGGGGCTATCGGTCTCGACAAACTGAGTCCAGCTATCGATATTGATAGGAGTGATGCCAAAGGGGCGTAACAACTCGAGCACATGCTCACGACGGCCAGTCGAATCACAGGTCAGTAAAACCCTGCCGTCATAGCTGGCAATAAAGTCCTGCAGGAGTTGAGCCGGTGACTCGGCCCGTGGGTGGAAACGTATGCTGGGGGTCGAAGAGGTGCTGTAGTTCCGTTGATCGAGCCCTGTCTCCATGAATTCGAAACTTTGGAGTTCAATCCTGGTGTAGGTTTTGAGGCCCTCGCCGAGTTTATCTTCGGTGAGGAATAACTCATCGGGCGGTAGCAGGGGACGCTCTATGTTATGCCGCAGCTGCTCATAGCGTTCTTCAATATTGTCTCGATAATGATGGGCTGCTTCTCGCGTCCCCTGTAGCTCGATGATCTGGGTCCTGTCGGGGAGGTAGTCGAACAGGGTCTCGGTCTGGGGAAAGAACAGAGGCAGGTAATATTCGATGCCGGAAGGGGCTGCTCCGTTGGAGACCTCATTATAGATAGGTGATCGTTGTGGATCGCCTTCAAACTGGGCCCTGAATCGATGTCTGAAGGCCCTGATGGCCTCATTGTCGAGTGGAAACTCATGGGCGGGCAGGATCCTGATGGCCTCCTGGGGTTCACGCGAACGCTGATCCTCGGGAGAAAAGCTGCGTATGGATTCTATCTCGTCATCGAATAAATCAATACGGTAAGGGGATTCGCTACCCATAGGAAACAGATCAATGATGGAGCCTCGAATGCTGAATTCCCCGTGTTCCATGACCTGCTGCACGAAGTAATACCCATTGGCGCTCAGGTCTTCTCGCAGGGCTTCAATGTCCAGGCTGTCGCCGGTCTTTAACAGGATGCTGTTTTTCTGAATGTAATCGCGTGGTGCTAAGCGCTGCATCAGCGTGGGTACAGGGACCAGCATCAGGCCCTGTTTGACCTGGGGAAGCTGATGCAAGGTCTCAAGCCGCTGGGAAATGATGTCTTCGTGGGGAGAAAAGACATCATAGGGAAGGGTTTCCCAGTCCGGAAGAGTGGATACGGTTAAGGCCGGGTCCCGGGAGAAAAAGCGTATGGCCTCCTCGATCTGGCTGGCCATCTGGCTATCCGGCACCAGGACCAGGGTCAGGCCATTGAATTTTTCTGCAGCATTGACGATGGCCAGTTTCTGACTGGCACCATAAAGCCGTCCCCAACGGACCAGCGGGCTGCGTTTATCCGGCAGGATGGGATTCAGGGGACTGATATGCGGTTTGGACACTAGCGGGCCTGTCGAGTCAAAAGCGGGGTATTTTCCCATACTGTCTTGACAGGGGACAACAGCGGTATAAAGTTAATGTACTGACAAAACTGCCATATAAGACAAAATAGTATGACAAAGACGGTCCTGCCCACCCAGGCGATGCTGGAAGGTATTCCTCGGCCCTACGCCATTATCGATGAAAACTACGAGATCGTTGCGGCTAATCAGAGTTATTGCAAGCAGTTTGGCCAGTCTCTGGATCAGGTGCTGGGACAATGTTGCCATCGTGTAGAACACCAGTCCGATGTGCCCTGTAGCAAGCTCGGTCAGGAGTGCCCCCTGGACCGAGCCTTTCTGGATCGTCAACAGGTGCAGCTGATTAACATACACCCCAATCTGAAGGGTAAGGATATCCCGGTTAAGGTCACGGCGACACCGATCTATTCCGAGGGTCATGAAGTGACCCATGTGGGTGCATTTATCGAGCCCGTTGATCTGGAGGACTCCGATAAGAAGGTAGAGCAACCCAGGGTGCTGGTGGGAAAGTCCAAGGCCCTGCTCAAACTCACCAGCCTGCTGTATCGCGCAGCGCCGACACAAACAACGATTCTGGTCGAAGGCGAGAGCGGGGTGGGCAAGGAATGTGTGGCCAATTACGTACACCAGTACTCAACCAGAAATACCGGTCCGTTTATCGTTGTCGATTGCGGCGCCCTGGGTGAGAATCTGATCGAGAGTGAGCTTTTTGGTTATGAAAAGGGGGCCTTTACCGGGGCCCTGAAACGAAAACAAGGCCTCTTTGAGGCTGCGAATGGGGGTACTCTCTTCATTGATGAGATCGGTGAGCTTCCCCTTGAATTACAGACAAAATTGTTGCGCGTTCTTGAAATGAGTACAGTAAGGCGCCTCGGGGGCACCGATTACATGAAGGTCGATGTTCGTGTGATCGCTGCGACCAATCGTAATCTTTTGGAAATGGTCAATCAGGGACAATTTCGTCAGGATCTTTACTATCGCCTGGCCGCCTTTCCGGTGTTTATGCCGCCGCTACGTGAACGCAAGGAAGATATCCCCGCCCTGGCGGAATATTTCCTGGGCATGATGGACGATGGTGATGCCCAGCTACCTTTGTCATCGGATGTGATTGAGAGTTTGTTAGGTTATGACTACCCCGGCAATATCCGGGAATTAAGGAATATTCTTGAGCGTGCCGTCATACTGGCAGCTGGTGAACCGATGGCACAGGACCATCTGGTCTTTCCAACGAATCTTGAGGTCCGTATGACCCAGGGTTCGGTCACGATCATCCAGGAAAACAGCTCTCACCGACCTGAGCACCTCTTGTCCAAGCGCCAGAGACTGACTGATGAAGTGGTGATCGATGTGCTAGGGCGTCACAATGGCCATCGTGGTAGTGCAGCCCAGGAACTGGGAGTCAGTGAGCGAACACTGTATCGCCATATTCGTCGCCTCAGAGGAGAACAATCCTGAAATCAAAGCACCATACTGCTGATGTAAGCAGATAGCTTCATTTTTCACAGGCAAAAAAAAGCGGCTGAAACTCAGCCGCAAAGTCACTGCCGGAAATTTATTCTTTCTTAGGGCTTAACGGTAGACAGTCCCAGTACTTCCCAGTCCTGCATGCCACCGCGATACCACTTGATCTTATGGGAGGGATAACCAAACTTGAGCAGGTTCTTGATGTTGTTGGGGGACTGGCCACACCACATCCCATTACAGAACATGACCAGGGTCTTGGCCTGGCTGAAGTTCCACAGACCTTCGCTCTCGGTTACGTTGAACTGGTCCTGCATGATTTCACCGATGGAGATCGGATCAGCACCCTTTGCAGGGTTCAGTTTAGTCCAGGGAATATTCACCGCGCCTGGAATGGTACCCTTGGCAGCCCAGTCCGGAGTACGGGAATCGACCACAAGGATCGACTTGTCACCAGCGCTCATCTTTTTAAGGTATTCGATCATCTCTACTTCGGCGATGGTCTCAACCCCAGGTGCCAGTACGCTGGGCTGAATACAGAACGGAGGGCAGGGACGTGAGGTCTTAGCAAAGGCAGGATTAATGGTGTTTTTATTATCCTGATTACGGCTAATGGTATGGGTTTTGCCATTAATGGTGATCTTGGCATCCATCATATCGGGCGTAATCTTGACCGGCTTGCCCGCCATGGCGGCTGAACTGAAGGCCAGACCGGCCGCAACCAGGCTGCTGGTGATGATTTGAGTCATTTTCATACAGTAGTACTCCTCGGTGTTGTTGTGGTTCGTTTATTCGCAATC
>JANTGN010000101.1 GCA_024762895.1 Thiotrichales bacterium | reverse complement strand
CAACAGAATACTGTTTCAGATAACTCAACGAAGAATAACCCGTCCCGAAATCATCAATTGCCAGTCGAACACCCATTTTCTCCAGGAGCTGAAGATTTTTTTTACTAATACTGGTATCGACCAGGGTGCTCTCCGTCAATTCTATTTCCAGGTACTCGGGTGCCAGGTCACAGCCATGTAGTACTTCTTTAATCTGCTGGACGATATCTGCCTGACGCAACTGTCGGGCTGCCAGATTGACCGCGATACGAAAATCGCCAAAGCCTTTTTCATGCCAGCCCCTCACTGTCTTGCAGGCCTGCTCCAGAACCCATCGTCCGACTGGTACGATTAATCCTGTCTCCTCAAGTACGGGAATAAATCGCGCTGGACTGATCGGCTCCTGCTCCGGGGCCCATCTTAGCAGGGCCTCTGCACCGATAATACGTCCGGAGTTGAGTTCTATCTGCGGCTGGAAGTTCAACTGGAATTCCTCACGCTCAAGGGCCAGGCGCAAACTATTCTCCAGATGCAAGCGTTCATGTGCACGCTGGTTCAGTTCCTCTGTATAAAAATGGTAACCATTTCTGCCTTCTTCCTTGGCCAGGTACATGGCAGAGTCTGCATTTTTCAACAGGGTGTCAGCGTCTTCTCCATCCGAGGGATAAAAGGTAATACCCATGCTGGCAGATACAAAGACTTCATGCGTGTCTACCTGATAACTTTTATTAAGCGATTTCAGCACGTGCTCTGCGACGACGGCCACCTGAGACTTAGCATCGAATTGCTCAATAACGATCGTAAATTCATCGCCACCCAGGCGGGCAGCGGTATCTCCATCACGTATATTCTGTCGTATACGATGGGCCGCTTCGATCAGCAACTCATCCCCGGCATGATGACCCAGGGCATCATTGACTGACTTAAAATGATCCAGATCAAGATAGAGCAGGGCCACCTCGCCTTTTTGCCGTTCCGCCTGCGCCATGGCATGTTTCAGACGATCCTGAAACAGGTTTCGGTTTGGCATGCCTGTGAGGGTGTCGTAATTTGCCAGAAATGCGAGGCGCTTTTCTGATTCTTTTCGTTCGGTAATATCATAGACAATACTGGTCATTCTAACCTGATCATTCTTGCCTACCTGCTTCACCATGCCGCGCTGCTGCACCACCCGTTCATCACCATTAGACAGCCTGATTCTTGCTTCAAACTCAAAGGGCAGCTTTTCTTTTAATGCGTGCAACATGGCCTGCCGCACCCGCACGCGATCATCCTCATGCAACGCTATGAGGAAATGCTTCATGGATGCCTTCTGATCCCTGTCCAGATCGAGGATCTCATACAGGCCATCCGACCAGTAATGCTCATCACTACTGGATTCCCAATCCCAGGTACCAAACTTGGCCACCCGTTGTGCATTATCAATAATGTCTGCCAGATAGGTGGCCTGCTCGGCAGGCTTAACAATATTCTTATCCAGCGCCCATAGAAAAATACCGGAAGAAAGGATCAGTACCGACAGGATAATGATTAATAGTATCCGCTCCTGCTCTATTCTTTTAGCGGTCAATGCAGCCAGCCGCGTCTCTCGATTTTCAAGTACTGAATCAATAATCTGGTTGAGGAGCTGGGATGGGACCTCTTCCACATCGGCAACAAACTGATCCGTCACCTGTACAGGGTTTTCCTCAGTGGCGTTAAACATCCTGATGGCTTCGCGTAACTTGCGACCCATTGCCTTATGAGCAATGGTCAACTCCTCAGTCAGTTCATGCACCTTCGGTACATCTTGAATCTGCTCATGCAAATCCCTCAGCACCATTCGCATTTCACGTTCTGACGCATAAAAACGCTGGAGGTACTGATGATATTTTTCAGGATCAGCGCCGCGAAGCAAGACATTTTTCCAGGCATTGGCCTGAGAACGAAAAAGCGAACCGGCCTGGTGCGAGAGTTCAACGGCCCGACTGGCATCTTCTGTAATGGTACGCTCGGTATTCAGCATTCCACGATAGACCGATGCAGCATACAGGCCGATGGCACTCAACAACAAAAAGGTTAGTGCATACAGGGCCAGTAATTTCACTCTGATGGTCATTCTTTGTTCTCGACCTGCCTCACCGACGAGCCCTGATCCCCATTATAATTTGTTGGGTAATACAATTGTCGTCCACGATGCGCATAAGACCTAATCAGATCCTGTCCCTCCCTGGAAACCAACCAGTCTATGAGTCTATTGGCCCCTTCATTATTTACACCCTTAATCTTGCCTGGATTAATTGCGATAACGCTGTAAGGATTAAATAGCCTGACCGGGTCCTCAAGGATAATCCGAACGCCTTCATCATGACGCACTTCAAAGGTGGCCCGATCAATCATGATGTAGGCTCCTTCCTGCTGTGCCAGCGCCAGGCTTGCTGCAGTCCCAAGACCACTCTCCAGGTACCAGTCGGTGCCATAAGGGTCAACCTTGGCCTGCTGCCAGATAGATAGTTCCTTCTTGTTAGTACCAGAGTCATCGGCTCGGGATACAAAAAGCAATCCCTTTGAGGCAATTAACTGGAAGGCTTCAATGATATTTCTACTCGAACCAATAATACCCGGATCGCTACCAGGCCCAACCAGCACAAAGTCATTACGCATGACAGTCTGTCGATTTATGCCATAGCCCTGCTCGATAAACTGCTTTTCTGCAGGAGGGGAATGCACCCAGACGATATCAACGGCACCCGTGCGACCAAGGCGTAAGGCCTTGCCACTTCCAGCTATAGACAGATCGATTTTATAAGGATGTCGCTTGAGAAAAAATGGCAACAAATATTCGAGCAGGCCGGAGTTTTCAATCGATGTCGTTGCCGCCAGGCGAATAAGCGACTTGTCGTTGACATCATCAGCCGCAAAAGAAGCCAAGGGTAATAAAACTAATAAAATGAATAATAAGCGATGCATTCCGTCTCCAGTAAATCCGTAACGACCATTGCCTTTAAATACCTCATCGTACAGCCCATATCATGGGTAAAAATTCTTCCGGTTTAAGGCTAATCATAGCCCAGGTACTCAAAGAAACGCGATACGACATAAGTCGTAAACACATCAGCCGCCCCCCTTCACCAGGACAGGGTGCAAAATGCCTATAATTCAGTGGCATACATTGCTTTCAGCCAGCCGCCTGCACTTTACCGGTTCAATGATAAGAACAAGTACAGGATCATCAATTACCTAGTCCTGACGCAACCTGTCATCCCCCGCGATGGTCGTTGGATATTTCAAGACAACCCAGTAGGTCGATACGACGAACGAAACGATCGTCGATAATTGTATCAACATGGCATTCTCACCCGATAACAGACCCATGGTGAGCGCCGTATATGCTACCAGGATGGAAAACTCACTCGACTGACCAAGCCGTGCCGCCAGCTCCCTGGAAGGACTGGCCGACACCCCTGTCCACTTAAAGGCACGCCGAAATACCCAGGCCTTCATCGGTACCAGCAACATGCCAAAAAGCATGGCTGCGATTAGGAGCCAGGGCTCTATATCTGTACTCAGACCGGCGCCTACAGCGAAGAAGAACAGGATCAGAAAAAACTCCCGCAGGGGCTTTAAGTGCTCGGCGATCACCAGGGCCACGCTACACGATGCGATCGAGAGCCCCGCCACAAAGGCGCCCAGTTCATAAGAAAGACCGAGCACGTGCGCACCGACCGCCCACAACAGACACCAGGCCAGTGTCGCTAGAAAGGTATACTCCTGAATCACATCAAATCGCATTAACAGGGGCGTCATAATAAAACGCACCCCTGCAAAAGAAAGAATAATAATCAGTACAAATTTCAAGATCAGAAAGGTAAAGGTGAGCAGGACCGGCCCACTCTTGTCACCGGCAAGATATAGAATAAACAGAATTGCAAGAATATCCTGTAGCAACAGGATACTGGTCATGATCTCACCGGTACGTTTGTGATGGAGCGTGGTTGTCGGTATCAACTTCAGGCCAATCACGGTGCTGGAGAACATCATAGCCGCACCAAAGATCACTGCACTATGAAGATCGAGCCCGATCAGGATGGCAAACAGCATAGAGACAAGAAAAAATATTAACGAGGTACTGAAGGTGAGCAAGGAGGTTTCACGAAACAAACCCATCAATCGCGCGGGTTGCAGATTCAGGCCGATCAGGAATAACAGCAGGATGACACCAATGTGTGAGATCTGCTCAATATGATCTGTATTTTTGATTAACCCAAAGCCACTGGGGCCGATGATGACCCCAATAGCGATATAGGCGATGATTATAGGCTGCCGGGCATACAGAAACATTGTGCCCAGGACGGCGGCACCGATAATAATCGCACTGAGCTGAAAAATAATGCTATCGAGATTCATCACTTTCCTGCTTCAATTCTTTCCGATAGTCCGGCGGGAGCCATCAGTTCAGAATTGATCATCGATTCAATGCATCCCCTCGTAAAGACAGATACCACAGCCCCCATACCCCAAACACAAAATAAAACGAGATGATTAGCCAGTATTCCATACCCGGTTGAAAACTATAGTTGGGGACACCTTCCAGGTACCAGAACATAAAGGCCACCGTGGCAGTCCAGTAGGACGAGATCCCCATGACGCAAGCCGTGGAGATCAGGGCCCAACGCTTTCTCAGGATCAGGCCAACGATGGACAAGAGGATCAAAGGAATATAGACCAGCGTATCACTGGCTCCAAATGCACGATTAACCGCAACACCAAACTCGCTGATCTCTCGTACATCTTCCTGCATCCCTATCGACACGGCGAAGCCATAGTTCAGCACGGCCATCGTCTGGCCTATAAAGAGCAACAGCACCGAGATCAGAAATATGAGCAGGATAAACCAGAACCCGGCTGTACGTCCCCGATACCAGCTAGAAGCATTCATACTCACCCCACGATCAAAAGCGCAATAAAAGGAACGGCGTTAAAGACAATATAGAAAGTTTTGAACAGACCCAGAAAAGAATAATACGCTACATCAAAGTCCTCCCTGGAAATGGCAAACCACTTACTCTGGGTGCGATAGGTCAGATCCGGCGCCAGCATATAGACCGTCATCCACAGAATAAGCAATCCGCCATTGAGAATAGTGCACCACATGAAGAATCGCGTGAGCAACTGAACATCCATCAAGATTCCCCAAAAAGCTAATTATTTAGCCTTAAGCATAGCATCCCGATGCTATTGTATTTCCGTCATTGAATACCCCGAAATTTTCAAATTATTCATTGACAAGATATTCAACAAACAATCGCTTCATTACCATCTTCATCCTCTCTACATACTGCCCTGTAGACCATCCAGACTCCCTGGTCAGTTGCTCCCAATTTTGAATCGACAACAGGGTATACATCATATCGACAGCATCGTCATGGGACCACTCAGAGGCAAGCATACCATCGCCCTCCAGTGCCTCGACGATCTGCCGGCAGACATCACGCAGGCAACCCATGGATCCATCCCAGGCCGCGGCTGCTGCCTCGTCGGTCTCCCGGATGTTGAGCAGTGCCTTGGCGATTCCATAGATCTCCGGGATGTAGTAGCCCCACACCTCGACACAGGTATCGAGCAGCTCGATGCCGCTAATGGCTGCATCGAGCTGGCTGAGGCGTTCATTGAGCCCCTTGATCTCATCCACGTACTGCGTCGTCGCAATCATCAGCTCCGTCCGTGAACTGAAGTGGAGGTAGACCGCCTGCCGCGAGATCCCTGCGGCCCTGGCAATTTCACTCATGCTGACACCCTGGCCATGACGGGCTTCCAGGAGCTGCCACGTTGCCTCAAGGATTCGGGTTCTGGTATCGATTTCATTACTTGACATGCTGTAAACCCTAACCTACGCTTTACATACTGTCAATTGACACACTGTCAAGCGACAATCCCAAAGGAGGGAATCATCATGAAACTGATTATTTTTGGATCTACAGGGGGTACCGGCCGCCAGCTGGTATCACAGGCCCTGGAACAGGGACACACAGTCAGTGCATTTGCACGTCATCCGGAAAAACTCCCCCAGGAACTGGCACATGAGCAGCTACAGGTGCTGCAGGGTGATGTCCAGGACCCGGCCTCGGTCGAGGAGTCCGTTAAGGGACAGGACGCCGTCCTATGCACCCTGGGTGCGCCGGCAACCGATAAGAGCCTGATACGTACAAAGGGGACAAAGAACATCATCCGCGCCATGCAACAGACTGGGGTGAAACGGCTCGTCTGCCAGTCCGGCTTCGGCGCGGGCGACAGCCACGACCTGCTGCCCTTTTATTACAGGTATCTGATCTTTCCCCTCATATTGCGCAACGCCTATGCGGATCACGAGCAGCAAGAAGCGATCATCAGGGAAAGCTCCCTGGACTGGGTCATCGTACGCCCGGGATCCATGACCGACGGGGTGCATACCGGGTCCTATCGACATGGATTCACGGCATCCGATCCGGCCAGCAAGATCAGGATCTCACGGGCCGATGTCGCCGACTTCATGCTGAAACAGGTAACGAATAACCACTACCTGCATCAGACTCCCGCGGTTTCATATTAAGCAGGGTTACTACAACGCGAATCACAAGGAGATCATCATGTCCGCATCACATAAAGCAGTCATACACCGTTTTATCGACGAGGCCATTAACAAAGGAGACCTTTCGGTACTGGATGAACTCGTGCATCCCGACTACGTATTTCGCTCCCCCAGTCAGGAACTGCATGGGGCCGAAGCACTCAAGGCATTTTTTACAGGCTTGCGCAGCGCGTTTCCCGATCTGCATCTGAACATCGACGAGCTAGTGGCCGAGGGCGACAAGACCGTGAGCAGCTTCACCCTGACGGGAACCCATAAAGCCGAATTCATGGGAATTCCGGCCACCGGCAATCCGATCAATATCAACGGCATGGTGCTCAGCCAATTCAGGGAAGACAAGATCAGGGAGGAATGGGAAGTACTGGATCAGCTGGGCCTGATGCAACAGCTAGGGGTAGCGTCCCTTTCATAATGAGAACCACTCAGGGTCTGAGATCCCTTGTTAAATTTTAGCTGAAATTGCTCTCTGACCCTGTTTTTTTATTGCGCTTCTAGAATATCTTGCTTAACCCAATCTTAATGATAGATTTATCATAGACATACTGCTCTTCGCTTGACTGGTTATCGATATATTGAACCTTGCTGGTAATTTTGAATTTTCTATCAATGTGATATTCGGCAAAGAGCGCCAGCGACCATTGACTGTCTGTACGGTCGATAGTATCTGAAGCAGGAAAGGCACTATTGCGGTAGGCCAGGTCACCACCTAAACGCCATTGCTTGAGCTTATGCGTGTACTTGCCGCGTAGCGTATTGCGTGTAGGCGAGAATTCATACGAATAAGTCGGCGTAATGAGTTCACCCCTGTTGTTTAGCTCAAGCTCGTAGTTAACCTGAGTGAGGCTATTACGGGTGAAGTAACGATATTCCGCACTGACACGCTGACGCCAACCCGCAAGATAGTCATAAATAGTATTATCGCTACGTATATCTTCGTATCGATATCGCAGATTAATACCATTCGTACCGGCGAATCTCTTCCTGGTGGTCAGGTCGATCATTCCTGAGGTGAGGTAATCATCACCACCATAGGTTGATTTATACAGCTTGAGGTGGGCGCCTGAGTTCCAGCCAGCGAGCTTGAAGGTCTTTTTTACTCCCAGCCAGTAGAGGCCGATGTCATATTCGTTGTATTTACTGTAACCGAGCCGATACAGCGAGCCATCAACAATCCATCCATTATCTCGTTTACCGGCAAGCAGATAATTCGCCGATGCATACAGGTCATAAAGGTTATCCGACAGGTTAAGAGCGGAATCGTCTGAAACGGATACGATATTATCGTCATACCCAATATTACCAAAGAGAAAGACCTTGAAACGACTTTCCTCCTGGCTCAATGCCGATAACTGCTTTTTGGACAGCCCCGTTAATTTTTCATCTCTTCCTGATTCCACCACGGCATTGAAATGCTCACGGGCAATACTCCATTCCTTTTGCTTGATGGCAATTAATCCAAGGTTGTACTCTGCAAGATCGCGCATTGCATCGGTTTTCAGCAAATCAATAAAATATTCCCTGGCATCTTCATACCGACCAACCTTGTAATAACTGCTTGCCAGGTTATAGCGTAATGCCACCGTATCCATACCCTGCTTTTTTGCGGATTCGAAGTAAGTCACCGCAGCCTCATTGTCCCCGGACTTGAAGGCTTCAACACCCAGTTCATAATCTGTCTCAGCCGCCGCCATCACATCGGTGGCACAGAATATGATAAAGGCTGCTAGAAGGGCTTTGAATTTTGCGCTATGTCTCATGGCTCTTTATGGCTCTAGAAAAGTAGAGGACAAACCAGGGTCCTGACTTATCCCACAAATGAATGATTAGTTTAGGACTAAAAACCAGGCAAATGAACTGATATAAATCAGTTTCCGTATGGATTATTTTCCATGTCCTTTGCTTGGTATTTCATGCCGGAGGCGTTGGAAAACCCTTCTTTAACAATCATTCTCATCCTTATTAACACGCTACAAACTGGGTTTAGGTTCCATCCAATAGAATCATTCGGTCATTGGATGCTTATTCGTTACACCTACTCATTAAATAACTATAAAAAAGCAGGCCGAATTTCGGAGCATCAAAACTCTGCAAGCATTCCGTGTTCAACCAGGCCTCAGATTTTGTAAATTTCAGTTTAATTTGTGCTGTGTACCAGGCTACACGACATTCATTCATCCAGGCTCCTGTTGGATAAAAGACCTGAATTTTGGCCAACAGAATATATTTAACACCGCATGCCATGCAATCCTAACTTATTGTAATAATTGACATATTCTATCTGTATCGCCAGATTCCCGATTAAGACATCCGATTAATTTGAAAATAATTGGAACCGTTTTTAGGTTTTCATCGTTTAGGTATATGTAACTTAAATATTTTGAGGTGATTTTTATGAAAAAAATGTTATTCGCTACCGCCGTTGCCATGGCCTTTGGATCTACT
>JANTGN010000100.1 GCA_024762895.1 Thiotrichales bacterium | reverse complement strand
GGATTAGGGTCATCTAAAACAATGCCACCACCGTCACCGTCATCGTCGTCAGGATCGCTGGGGAAGCAGCCAACCGCTAGCGCCGAGCTTACGGCAATTGCAATGGCACCCAAATAGAACAGCCCCTTTCTCTTTTTGGGTTCATACCCGATGTCAGAGTCTTGCTTGTTCATTGCCTTGAGTCCTTTTTTTAGTAGTAATAAAAGACATGAGACTTCTCTTTATTGCTATTGTTGAGAATACTCAATTCCCATTTAAATTATACTCAAAACCCATGAATTTATTGTTGATATTAGTCACTTTTTAAAGTGATAAAAAACTGCTGTTAAATCAATCACATTTGGCAGAGATAGGACCAAGGTACTAGGTGTGTTGAGCTGTGATTTCAATACAGGGTGAATCGATTAATAAGGACAATCAAAAAAGGCCTTAGCTTAGTTAAAAGCTATGATCCTTTTTATCATGGAAAAGGGTATTCAGGGGTATAGGGGCATCAGGGCTTCTTTTTCTTTTTGTGCCTGAGATAATAAGGCCTGTTGTTGCTGAATCGCCGCCATAATCTCATCACAGGGCCAGGACTGAATACCGTTTCTGGCATATTGCGCATCAATTTGGTGTAGCAGGGACTGCAGGGGCTCACCTGCCAGAATGCCAATATCTTCGAGTCCCGTGATATCTTCATGAGGCCATTGCTTGCGAGACCAGTTTATGATGTGCAGGCGAAATTGATGTCGGTCCTGCCCCTGGCAGGCCTTTTTTAAGTCATGCAGATGACTATCGCCTTTTTTTCGATGTTCTGGCTGCGTGGATACATCGGTCTTAATCTCTGGGGATCGACGTCGCCAGAAATAAATGATGGTAAGCAGCCAGCCCAGACCCAGTAGCAGGCTGATTCCTATCCACTTGAGGGGTACGGTTGAGGCCTGGTCGTCGTTATTGCTGGCATTCGTATCAGACTGGGGCTCGACACTATCGTCCATGCCTGTTTCTGCCACCTTAGGTGTTTTTGGGGCTGTTGCTGTACCGGCAATCAGAAACCGGCGTGCGGGAAGTTCTGCAATCTCCTTGCTGTGGGTGTCTGTGTTCCACCAGCTTAATGTGATGGCAGGAAAAACAACCTCGCCCCCCTGTTCGGGTATGTAGGCAATTTGTTCCTGGCGGTGACCCGTGATGCCGTCATTACTCATCTTATCTTCCAGCGTTGCCTGGTCGGGATAGGCCTTGAGTCCCGCGGGTGTTTCGTTCCCTAATTCGGGTAGTCGACTGGCTGGCTGGCCGACTACCTGCAAGTTGATGGTACGTGTCACTGGCTCGCCAACGGCAAGTTGATCAGGCTCACTCCATGACTCGGATAACTTCAGGTCGGTTGCGGGTAACCAGGGTGCGTCACCCCAGTCCTGGGGGGTTGGTCGTATTTTGATTTGCCGTGCCTCAGACTCCAGACGGACTTGTTTTGTGGCCTGACGGTTGAGGGGGTCAAAAAGTGAGCTGTAGCCGGGGCCCACCTCGGCCTCAAAACGCATGGGCTCGATGAACAACTGCCCCGGCTGTTCTGGGAACAGGGCATAACGTATCTCGTACACGCTATAGGGTGTACCATTGATCGTTTTTTCATAGCGAACCGGTTCGCCCAGTGCCTGGGTTTTAACATTTCCACCGCCCTTGATTTTCAGATCACTGAGATTACCGTTATTGAAGTTCCTGCTATAGAGTAGTTGCACGGTCACGATGATCTGTGCCTTTACGTAGGCCTGTACCGTGTCGGTTGTGACTTTCAGCATAAAATCTTTATTGGCCGTAGTTTCCTGATCATAAACGGCCTCGGTAACTTTCAGGCGTAGGGAAGGACTCGTATCCTTTCCGAATGCAATCGACGGTATCTTGATCACTCCAGCATGCCGTGGCCTGAGTTTTAGTACCCATTGTTTACTGGATTGCCCCTTGCCGTTGATAAACTGGTAGCTGCTCTGTTGAGATTGTCCTAACACTTCAAAGTCTTTTTCCAGGACCGTGAAATCGGGATCATCATCCACGCTGCCCTGGCTGATCAGGGTCAATGAAACCGTCTCGCCCTCGGTAATCGTCGAACGATCCAGCGAGGCGCGGATATCGGCAGCCAGTGACTGCATGGGCAGCAGAAAAATCAGCAACAGGGGGATCAGGATTGTGCGTCTTACCATGTCTCTTTCTCACTTCGGTAACGGTTTTTCATGGCCTCATACTGAAACATTCTTTGCATGAGGCTGGCCGGGTCATCGGGAATCTGGCGCAGCCAGGCCTCATCGGCGGCCTGCTCCTCATTAGCATCGGTCTGTCCCATTGGCTGGCCCGGTTCTGAAACCTCATTATTTTGATCTGCCTGTACAGGATTTTCATCTTCTGAAGTTGTACCCTGCTCAGGTTCTGCGGGCTTATCTGTCCGTTCAGCCTGTGAATCCTGGTCCTGATTGGATTGTTGGTCGGCTTCCTGGGCCTGTTGTTCCTCAGAGGGTTCGCCATCCTTAGTATTTTCGGCAGACTGGTCATTCTCAGCGGAGTTCTGTCCCTTGTTCTGTTCGGACTCCTGTTGATTTTCATCCGATGACTGTTGCTGGTCTTGATTCTGATTTTTGCCCTGATCAGTCTGTTCCTGTTCCTGTTCCTGTTCCTGTTCCTGTTCCTGTTCCTGTTCCTGTTCCTGTTCCAGAAGTGACTTGTTGTACCGGGCATCCTCATGCTGAGGCTCTAGCTCCAGCGCCCTGTCGTAGGCGGCAATGGCCTCGGGTATGTGTCCCGTCTTCGCCAGCATGTTGGCCTGGTTATACCAGTCATCGGCGGTCACCGGTTCACCCAGGGCCTTCAGGGCCAGCTCATATTGACCGGCGCGGTACAGGGCACTGGCACGCCATCGGGAATCACTAAAATAGTTTGAGGCCTCATCGTATTCACCTTGCTGAAAGGCCTCGTAACCCCTCTGATTAGGATTTTGCCAGAGCTCATTCCAACCCATGGCCTGTGCAGGTGGGTAAGGCATGATAAGGAGTGGCACGATAAAGACCAGTCCACGTCGAAACATGAGTGCCGCTAGCAGAAGCAGGGGCGGAAGTAACCAGGGCCCATAGTCAACCCACTGGTTTATACTCAGGCCGCTAAGCTGAGCACTGTCCATATCGGGTCTATGAAAGCCTGCTACCAGGGTCTGAATATCCTGATCATTATTGCTCATTCTGACCCACAGTCCATTGCCCGTTCTGGCCAGTTGACGATGAAAGTCTTCATTGGGGCTTGTCAGGATCATCTGACCGCTGGCATCACGGATAAAGCCCTCTTTCCCCGGGATGGGGGCACCCTCGGTGCTGCCGACCGACAGTACGCTGAGCCTGAGCCCGGCCTCAGCAATACTCATGGCCTGCTGCAGGGCCTGGTTGGAGGCACGGTGATCATCGGTAATCAGGAGGATATCTCCCTCCTGAAAACCACTTTGCTGGATCATGGTACGGGCCTTTTCCAGCGCTCGATCGAGGCGGCTGCCCTGTACCGGTACCAGGTCGGTAGCGAGTGAGGCGGCAAGGTGGTTCAGCGTATCGATATCGTTGGATAAGGGAGCCAGGACAAAGGGCTGGGCCGAGAACGCCACCAGGGCCATGGGTGTGCCACGGCGAGCCTGAAACAGGTCCTGCAACTTGTAACGTGCCCGCCGGAGTCGATCGGGTTTGAGATCGGTGGCATCCATGGAACGAGATACATCAAACAGGACCACCAGTGGAACCTGTGGTTGCCAGACCGGCACGGGTTTTTGTTTCCAGGTTGGGCCTGCCAGGGCGAGACTCATCAGGACGCCCCAAAGGGCAGAGAGGGTGAACAGGCCATGTCGGGAACGCTGCCTGCTTCCGGATACCACAAAGGGGATTAATCGCGTATCACAGATATTTTCCCAGAGGCGTTGGGGTGATTTCTTCTGTAAGAGGAACCAGGTCACTGCCAACCAGATCGGGATCAGGAGTAGCCAGTCAGGGCGTAGAAAATGGAAAAGACTTAGATCCATTCGCGTCGTTCACTCCAGAAAATCAGCATTGACATTAACAGCGCAAAACCCAGAGGCCAGATATACAGCTCAGTCACGGGGCGGAAATGCTGTGCCTCCTGTTCCACCGGTTCCAGTTCATCCAGTAATTGATAGATCTGCTGCATCTCCTCGATATCCCGGGCCCTGAAGTAGCGACCCTGGGTCTGCTCTGCAATGGCCTCTAAGGTCTCTTCATCAAGGTCTGATGATGGGTTCAGCTTTCTATCACCAAAAAAACTGCGAATAATGAGTTCATCGGCGCCTATCCCGATGGTATAGATGCGGATACCGTATTTGGCCGCCATCTCTGCGGCCTCAAGCGGTGAAACATTACCGGCTGTGTTTGCGCCATCGGTCATGAGAATAAGTACGCGATCTTTCTCGGGGCGATCTCGTAAATGCCGAATCCCCAGGCCGATGGCTTCACCGATGGCGGTATCGGTGCCGGCCGCACCGATGACGGTATCATTGAGGAGTTGCTTAATGGTCGGCAGATCAAAACTGAGCGGCGATTGCAGATAGGCATGGGTCCCAAACAGGATGAGACCGATATGGTCGCCCTTGCGTCGATCGATAAACTCACTGGCAACACTTTTTGCTGCGGTCAGACGATCAACGGTCCGTCGATTGAGGACAAAATCTTCGGTCTCCATACTGCCGGAGATATCCACCGCCAGCATCAGGTCGCGGCCGACATTGGGTAGAGGGACGGCCTCCCCCATCCATTGCGGTCGCATGCTGGCGCTGATCAGGGCCAGCCACAGGAAGAGCATGAGCCAGAATCGACCCTGTCGAGCTGGGGTGTCGAGTGGGCGCGAGCCCATTTCTTCGAGTTCCTGTGCCCATGGGATAAACAGGGCAGACGGCGTGGCTGACATCGGCGGCATCCATCGCCTGAACAGCCAGGGCAGGGGCAGGAACAGGCTGATCCAGGGCCAGGCGAAGCTAATCATCAGGTTTCTCCCCGGATCTTGGCAGGCGCTGAAGCCAGTCACGCGTGAGATGGATGAGGTGATCGGCCTGTTGGGGTGATATCTGAGCCTCAGGACGCCAGAGGCTATCGATAAGCAGACGCCCGGTCTCGCTATGGAAAGCGGGTTTTTCCATGACGGAGTCCAGATACAGCAGCCAGGCCTCACCCTGTAGGCCGGCAGTCGCCTGACGGCCCTGATGACTCATGGCAGAGCGACGAATAAGGCCAGAGAGCGCCTTTACCAGTTGTTGGCCATCCCGTTCCTGTTGATAATGTTCCTCGATGACCTGGAGCTCCTTAAAGGCTTGACGTTGCCATGGGGTCTTTTTGCTGAGTCTTCGATATAAAAACCAGGCCAGTAGCAGGAGCAGTAGCAACAACAGGGGGGTGATCCACCAGCCTGGTGCCGGTGGCCACGCGCTCACCGTTTCGGGCAGATGAATATCACGCAGGGGCAGTTGACTGCTATCAGGCATGGCGTCTCAGGCGTTTTGACATCGGCTCTATGGGATTATCCAGGCTGCTGTATTCAATTAACGGAATCTGATAGCGATCGGAGAAATCTCTAACTTGCTGGATGCGCTGCTGGAAATGTCCCTGATAATCCTGAGCGGTTCGTGCATCACGTCCATTGAGTCGCAGGCGGAATTTGCCATCGGTCACGGGAATAGTGGTTGAACGCGGCAGTTGCTGTTCAAACGGGTCGTATACGAAGTTCATCATCATCTCGCAATGACGATGCAGGGCACTCAGATGCTTGAGCTCGCGCTCGTCGATATGATGAAAATCGCTCACCAGCACAATCAGGCTACCCGGATGGGCGATGCGTCTGAGATTCGCTAACCCTGATTCGTAGTAAGTATCTGAGCGCTGACTACGATCCTGCTCCCATGCCGGGTGCTGTGCCAGGCCACCCAGGAATCTCAGCAGTGATGGTTTCCCACGCATGGGTTTATACAAGACCGGCGCGTGACGAGAAGCGATGATCCCTCCAACGCGGTTGCCCTGATGAAAGGCAGCCCAGGACAGCAAGGCCGTGATCTCTGCAGCGCGTACGGCCTTGTAGGCGCCCCGCGTCGCAAAGAACTGGCTGGGCCCTAAATCAACCCAGAATAATACGGGTCGCTCACGCTCCTCCTGAAATAACTTGGTATGGGGTTTGCCGGTACGCGCCATGACCCGCCAGTCCAGTTGACGGATGTCATCACCGGCCTGGTAGGGGCGTGATTCGGCAAATTCCATGCCTCGGCCCTTGAAGACACTCAGATGGGGTCCCTGCTCATTGGTTCGAATATGGCCTGGACGAAGTGTCAGGCCGGCTGCTGGACCCTGCAGACGCGCGAGATGCCGCGGGCTGACTCGAATCAGGCCGTCGAGTTCGTCCTGTACTACCTGGGAACTCATGGTACGGGGACAAGCTCCAGCAGGCGTTGGGTGAGATCATCGGAGGTCATGCCATCTGCCTCGGCCTCGAATCCGAGCAGTACGCGATGTCTGAGGACATCAAAGGCCAGGGTCTGGATATCATCCGGGGTGACGTAGTCGCGTCCGCGCAACCAGGCATGGGCCCTTGCGCAGCGGTCCAGGGCCAGAGAGGCGCGTGGACTGGCCCCATATTGCACCAGGCCCTGGAGCCTGGCATCGTAACGCTCGGGTGATCGTGTGGCGAGGACGAGCTGTACCAGATAGTCTTCCAGGGCATCGGAGAGATAGACCTCCATCACTGCACGTCGCGCCTCAAAGATATGCTCCTGAGGCAAGGGTGTGAACGCGTCAGTGACCTGATTCAGGACCTCTCGGCGATTGAGTGCCAGGATGCCTTTCTCGTCCTCGGCATTGGGATAATCAATCCTTATATGAAGCAGAAAGCGATCAAGCTGGGCCTCGGGCAGGGGGTAGGTGCCTTCCTGTTCGATGGGGTTCTGGGTCGCCATGACCAGGAATAATTCGGGCAGGGGGTAGGTCTGGTCACCCACGGTGATCTGACGCTCTGCCATCGCCTCCAGCAGGGCCGACTGGACCTTGGCCGGGGCACGATTGATCTCATCGGCAAGGATCAGGTTATGAAACAGGGGGCCGGGACGAAAACTAAATTCGGATTTTTCCGGGTGATAAATATCGGTGCCCGTCAGGTCGGCAGGCAGCAGATCAGGGGTGAACTGTACCCGGTGGAAGTCGGCATCCAGGCCATCACCCAGGGATTTAATGGCTCGGGTCTTGGCCAGTCCGGGAGCCCCTTCTACCAGTAGATGGCCATCGGCCAGTAAGGCGATAAGCAAGCGATTGATCAGGATCTCCTGACCAATGATATTCTGAGCAACATGTTGTTGTAGGTTATTCAGGGCGTCATACACTGCCATGATGGTTTCTGATCCTTAAATAGTGATGATCGAGGTGCGTCTAAGACAGACTATTTGGGGGCGAAGTTCCCGATCTTCAAGTTGGGTTCAGGAACGGGAAAGATTAAGTTTGACGCTTGCGCTACCCGGATTGTCGGTGGCGGTGATACTGGCGCTCTCAACATCTATGCCATATTGCTGATGGAGTTGGCCCAACAGATTAATGAAGCGGTTGAAGTCGCTATCCTTGAGCCAGAGGCGTACCTTGTCCTGGCCTTCGGGTTCCATGCGATCCAGGCTGGCCTTCATTCCTGCATTTCGTATCTTTTCATCGATCAGGCTGATGAGGGATCGATCAGAGGTGTTCACCCTGGCAGGATTCATGCTTTTGAGTTTCTGGACTTCCTTGGCCCACTGCTGCATTTGCGACAGGGTATTCTGTTTTGCCGTAAGCTGCTGTCTCTGGTTATCGACAGTCGAGGACAAGGGGTCCCATAACAGGAAATAGCCCAGTAACAGGATGACCAGTCCTCCACCCCAGGTGAGTATCATGCGATCACGTTCACCCAGAGACTGATACCAGGCCTTCATGAGGCCTCCTGTAGTTTAAGCTGTGCCTCGATACTATTACCAACGCTGGTTGCCGAGCTGATCTCGGCGGTCACGCCGGACTGACTGGAGATGCGTTGTTTCAGGTCCTCCAGTGTCTGAAGTGATTCTGCATCCAGGGCTATGGTCAGATAGTTATTACGATATTGGATATCGCGTAGTTGTATCTTGTCCTGGGGTCGAAATTCGTTAGAAAAGGCCGCCAGGAGTTTCAGAAAGACCGGGTCGCTGGTGCCGCTGCTGCGCAGGGACTTGACCCGTTGTTCCATTTGTACTCGCGGGTTAATAATGCGTTTGACATCGGGGAAGGCCTGTTTAAAGGTCTGCTCGATGGACTGGCTGGTTTCTGCCAGTTGTTGGCTGAGGATCAAGTATTCGCTTATTTTAAGACCAAAGCTAACGAGGACAAAGACCAGGAACAGGGCTGCAACTCGTAGCCATGCCGAGGAGCGTATGGATCCCGATTTTTGTTTGCTCTTATAATCACCCTGCCTGAGATTGACGGAGGTGGCCGGGCTCAGGTCATGATGAAAGAGTTGTAAGGGATGCTGAATGATCTGAATATTTATTTCTGATTCAAAGGGAAGGGTAAGTTCAGGGGCATCCTTGGTCTTCCAGATCGTGATGGTTTCAGGTGGTTCCTGTTCGTACCATTGCTGAAGGACCAGGAGGCCCAGATCATGTTCAGCGCTGAAACCACAGTGTTGACCTTTACGTGCTACCAGGCGGTCGCTTTCAATCAGCAGTGTCCAGCCATTATCCATGGCTGACAGTGCCATGAAGTCCGGTACCATGACGGTCACATTACTGGGTTCGGGCAGGGATTCGATCCAGCCGTCCATCAGGCGCCGTTCAATGACCAGGGTGTCGACCTTGCCCTCGTAAAGGCCCGAATAGGCAAAATGTAAGGCGTCAATATCGCTGACCAGCTCATCTTCCAGTTGATAGGGAACAGCCTGCTGAATTTGTTTGATATTCCGCGCAGGTGTCAGGACTTGCCGACACAGTATGTCATTGCCATGAATAACCAGGGTGATGGGGAGATCTTCTGGCAGCTCACTAACATCTGT
>JANTGN010000099.1 GCA_024762895.1 Thiotrichales bacterium | reverse complement strand
ATTGATGGGATCTGATGTAAGTGTATAAAAATGTTGAAAAATTAGGCGCTTTTGTTGATTTCTTGCTATAATAAGAATGAAAGATGTGAACTAAATCACAGAATAATAATGGGTATGCTTTCAACCAATCTGGGTTGATAGTTGTTAGAACCACGGATGGTTTGACCATTTCAGCGAAAATAAATGGGAGACTGAAAATGGCAGACACAAGAAGAGAATTCGTTAAAAAAGCCTTGTATGTACCGCCAGCTATTATTACTGCAAGCGTCATTCCCTCATTAGCATCAGCAGGCTCTGTTAAGGGCGAGGATACAGGTGACCGAGTTAGGAATCATGACCATTACCAGCAACGCAGACAGAATCGTCGTAGCCGATGGCGTGATTTTTGGCGAAATTATTTCGGGTAGATAAATATCATTTATTCAAAAAGTAGTTGGGAGGTGCATTATGCGTAACACAAGAAGAGATTTTGTTAAAAAGGCGGCCTATGTTGCACCGGCCCTAATTACAGCATCGGTAGTACCTTCGCTTGCATCTGCAGGTTCCGTTAAAGGCAATGAAGGCCTTGGTAATGGTTTAGATAACCCACCCCCTGGTCATGATGTAAATTGCAATGACTTTTCCGGAACTCGCCCTGGCCGCCCCGGAAAATGTGGTAATTAAAACCTCACTTGCCATAGCTTGCTATAAAACGGAGTCTTTTCTGACTCCGTTTTTTTATGTTGCTTAAACGCTACTGGTTTTTGAAGATTGGCTGGTGAAGAATTTGTCTTAATAAACAACAAATGTGCGGCACTAAAGGCTTTTATCAGATCAATGTCAATATTAGATCTAAACCCCACCTTTGGTAATTTCATAGTTTGATATAATTCCATTAGAAATTAACTGATAAGCTCCAAACTTATAAAGAAAAACGGTGGAGTGTATGTCTAAAGATAAAGACGAAAGCCAGTCTTCTGTCACTGTACAGGATGCCATGTCCCAGGTACTGGGTGCTGAGGAGTCGGCCAGGGAGGCCATACAGAACTGTGAGAAAGAAGCACTAAAGATTCTTCAGAATGCAAAGCATAAGGCTGAGCATATATCCAAACATGCAGATCAGCGTATATCCCACATCCATTTGCGGTTTAAACAGTGTATTGCACGACAGGTAAAAGACCTGCAGCGTGAATACGCTGATAAAAAACAACAAATCCATATCCACCATTATGATGCCTCGGAAATTGATGAAATTGTCGATAATGTGGCAGCCATTCTGACAGGACCCGAACAGTCAGATATGGGCTAGGACATATGAAAAACTCCGCTCACTTCGCTTATGTACAGGCCCGCTTGCAGTCACGGCATGGTGCCAGGCCTAAGGTACTAGAGTGGAGACGGCTACATAGTATTGGTGATCTGGGAAACTATCTGCAGGTAGCACAACGAGGTTCACTCAGTGAGTGGGTTGTTGGCATGAATGTCAACACTCATGCTCATGAGATTGAATTAACCCTGCGGCAGCGGTTTCGCTCCTATGTTGACGCGTTGTCACACTGGTTAGGTCATGACTGGCAACCTGCGGTTATGTGGGTAAAACGGCTCATCGATCTACCGGCTCTGAATCATTTGCTAACAGGATTGCCGATCAATAACTGGATGTTGGATGACCCTGAACTAAAACCTTTTGTGCATGTTAATGAGAACCAGCGTACCGAGGCCTTTATTCATTCTGAATGTAAGGTGTTCTTTTATGCATACCAAAATCAGCAGCGTTTACCCGATGCCTGGTACATAGAATTCCAGAAACGCTGTCCTCTGGATATCAATAATGATCCAGGTTTTCTGCGCTTATGGAAGGCCTTTGCCAGGCGCCTTCAGGCCCAATGCGATCAGCCGGATGAAAACACGGCCCTGGCCAGAGAATCACTGGAAGATGAGCTCAATGCCAGTTTTAGACGGTTTAGTGGCACTCCCGTAGCCCTGTTTATTCATCTGGGCCTGATAGCCCTGGATTTGGAAAAATTGCGGGGTGGTCTCGTTCACAGGTCCTTGTTCCCGGAGTATGAGGGAGAACAGTTGTGAGCCTGAGGCCGGTACCAGCGAGGTGGTTTGAGTTGCTGACCTCGAAGAAGGATCTCGCCAAGACGGTAGAGGTGCTCGCAGGAACCGGCAGTGTGGAACTGGAGACCCATAGCGATGAGGTCGCTCGTATTAATCTACCCGATCTGCAAGACCAGTTAGAAGAGTTTAATCGACTCGCTCGTCGTTACGATTCCTACTGGCCCGAGCCCGATTTTATATCTGGGAGCATGCCCGGTAG
Organism: Thiotrichales bacterium; assembly: GCA_024762895.1. Lineage (GTDB taxonomy): Bacteria > Pseudomonadota > Gammaproteobacteria > J044 > J044 > JANTGN01. The sequence continues at coordinate 6,842 of JANTGN010000099.1, read as the reverse complement.
CCCGGATGTCTTACTTAGTTCTGCACTGGGCCATCTTAAATCCTGGGAAGAGGACGCTGCTGAGCTGATTCAAACCTATGAGGCCCTGACTGCAGAGGACGGTGACCTTGATTTACTGAATGAGCTGTTCACTCAGCTCGATGAGGGGCTGGATTTCTCACTATTAAGTCGCTCCGGCCCTGTCGTCATCGCAAAGGCTTACCTGTTGCCCGAAGAAGAACATCCTCAGCATGTACCGGCATCAGTCATGCTGAAATATATAATGACGGAGGATCATTATTTCCTGCTGGCAGTGGGTGAGCCTGATGCTCTCAGGGCCTTGTCTGAAGATCTTGGTATGGGTAAGGGAAAGGAATTACCTATACCCAAATGGATAGGGGGTGAAAAATCTGTTGCTCTGGAACGCATCTATTCAAGGAAAGAAGAAATTGCGGATCATATGCGAAGGATCAAGGATCTGCTCAGTAATTGTTGCGAGAACCACCGTCTCTCAAGGAGCCTGGCCACTATCTATCGTATGGAGTGGTTCCTGACGCATGTCAGTAATTTGCCGGTGACAGAGAATTTTGCCTGGGTGACAGGCTGGACCAGTGATGTAGAAGGTAAAAATATACAGAAGACCTTAAATGATTCCGGTCTTAAGTTCATTATTCGTTTTCCCGATCCGCCGGTCACAGCCAAGGCACCAATGGTTATGGATAATCCCTGGTGGGCAAGGCCATTTGAGCTTTTTTCGGGAATGCTGGGTACACCCTCAGAAAGTGAGGCCGACCCCAGTCTTGTGGTAGCCATCCTGGTGCCTCTGCTGTTTGGTTATATGTTTGGCGATGTGGGGCATGGCCTGATCCTGTTTTTATTTGGTCTGGCGTTTAGGAAACGCTGGCCAATTACTCGAATACTTATAGCCAACGGCCTTTCCGCCATGGCCTTTGGCTTCCTGTTTGGCAGTATATTTGGTCTTGAACATATTATTCCGGCTTTATGGGTGCATCCCATTACCCAGCCCCTTCTGATATTGATGGTGCCGCTGGCCGGTGGTGTAGTCATCATGATGATTGGCCTTGTTCTCAATGCTTTGGAGTCTTACTGGCGAGGTGACTTCAGGGACTGGCTAAAGGTTGATGCTGCAATCATCACCATCTATGTAGGCATTATTGCCAGTGTCTTTGCGACCGAGGCAATTTACCTGATATACCTGGGACTGATCTGGTATTTCATTGGAAGCCTGTTGAAAGTCAAGAAGGTCAGCCTGTCTGGTATCCTTGTTTCCCTGGGGATGCTGGTGGAATCGTTATTTCAGTTATTGATTAATACCGTTTCTTTTGTTCGTGTGGGCGCCTTTGCGCTGGCGCATGCGGGCCTGTCTCTTGCATTTTTCACCATGGCCAGTTCAACGGAAAATATGGTCATATCAGTTCTTATAATGATCGTGGGAAATATTATTGTTTTAATACTTGAAGGCCTGGTGGTTACTATACAAACCACCAGGTTGGTCCTGTTTGAATTCTTTATACGGTTTTTGCGTGGCAGTGGACGGATGTTTCATCCTCTTGCAGCACCCTCTGAACATAACAACTCGAGGTAATTGAAAATGGCAAAGCGTTTTAAGGGCTTAATCGCTATTCTAGCTGTGACGGCACTCACCAGTCTGGTTTCAAGCTTCATACTATGGTTGACACCGGCAATGGCATCGGATGCTACAGCAGCGGTGCCAGCAGTATCAGAGGGGGCCGTTCAGTGGGGCTTTATAGCGGCTGCACTGGCGACCGGGCTGTCTTCTTTAGGCGCGGGCATTGCCGTAGCTGGTGTGGGTAGTGCGGCGATAGGTGCTATTGCCGAAAAACCGGAATTACTGGGAAGGACCTTGATATTGGTTGGACTGGCGGAGGGTATCGCTATTTATGGTCTGATTGTTTCAATCCTGATCTTTAATCAGATCACGTAATTACCATAAAGGAAGTAGTTTAGTGTCTGTGCCTATTTATATCGGTGATGAGGTGAGTGCTTCAGGGTTCAGGCTGGCTGGTTTAAGGACTCGCTCGCCCGAGCCTGATGAATGTGAAGAAGTATTGCAATGGGCATGTAATGAAGCCCCTTTAATACTCATCAGTGCAGCGCTGGCCGACTGTATACCTCAGACCAGGTTGGATGAATGTTTATCGAGACAGTCGCCGCCCATAGTTATTGTCCCTGATGTGCTGGGCAGAGCTTCAATGCCGGATCTTGCCAACCGGCTGCGTAGACAGCTTGGAGTATTAGAATGAAATCCCCTGAATCAATTGTTGACGCTCAAATCTCGCATCTGCTGGGTGTGGTGAGTCGATATGAAAAAGAAAGATGCCAGGCCATTCTTGAACAGGCGAACAATCAGGCCAGTAAGATCGTTAAAGAGGCCTATCAACTCTCTCATAGACGCACCACAAGATCCCTGGAAGAGATTCGGGCACAGTCTTTTCAGGCTCTTAAAATGGCAGAAGCTGGTCTGCAGACAGAGGCAAGACTCACCAGGCATAAGCTTGATGAGGCCTTTTTAAGTAAGGCCTGGGAAAAACTCAGGGAAGCCTTATGCATGCGCTGGAAAGATGCTGAACTCAGAAAAAACTGGGTTGTCGAGATTATCGATAAGGCCTCTTTGGCATTGATTGCCAGGGAGTGGATCGTAGAACACTCGACTTCACTTTCTGCTGATGATGTCAGTTTTATTCAATCCTGTTTAGATGGGAAGGAACTAGACGCGATTGAATTCAATCCAAGGGCTGAGATTGATGCCGGGGTACGAATTTGTGCCGGTGGTGCCTGTATCGATGGCACCATTGAAGGCTTGTTAACACAAAGAGACCGAATAGAAGAAATTTTCCTGGCAAGTATTTATTCCAAGCAAATACCAGATAACGCAACAGTGGATACAGGCGATGACTGACGCATTTATTAACTGGATAAGTGGGCCGGTACTCAGGGCAAAAGCCAACAAGTCATTCAGAATTAATGAAGCCGTACTGGTGGGCGAAAAAAAGCTCCTGGGTGAGGTCATTCGTCTGGATCATGATGAGATTGTAGTCCAGGTCTATGAGGATACGACCGGGCTGAGACCCGGAGATCCGCTTAATGGTACACGATCTGAATTATCCATCAGGCTGGGCCCCGGGTTACTTGGCAATATCTATGATGGTCTGCTGAGACCTCTTGATACGCAGGGGCGCTATGTTGAGACCGGCTTTGATCAGAAGCGTGGAGATCAGACCTATCCATTTACACCAAGTTTAAAAATCGGTGATTCTGTTAAACCCGGGGCGGTATTCGGTAGCGTACAGCGTAGCGATGCAAGGAGTCAGCGAGCACTGGTTCCGCCCAATCTTGAAGGTGAAATTGTCGAATTGGCGGAAACGGGTTGTTATACCGAGGACCAGGTCGTCTGTACGATTAAGAGACCGGATGGAGAACTTCATGAGATTAGCCTGAGCCATCGGTGGCCGGTTCGTAAACCCCGTCCCGTCACCACGCGCTTACCCGTAGAAGGGCCGTTATTCACGGGACAGAGAATACTCGACAGCATCTTTCCACTAGGCTGCGGTGGACGTGCTGCCATGCCAGGCGGATTTGGGACGGGTAAGACCGTATTGCAGGAAACGCTCGCGAAATGGTGCGATGCCGATGTCATCATCTATGTGGGCTGTGGTGAACGTGGCAATGAGATGGCGGGCGTGTTGCACGAGTTTCCCGGCCTGGAAGATCCGCTGACCGGGCGCCCACTCATGGAGCGTACAGTCATTATCGCCAATACCTCAAATATGCCGGTAGCGGCTCGTGAGGCCAGTATCTATACAGCGGTGACGGTAGGAGAATATTTCCGTGATCAGGGCATGCGGGTCGCCTTGATGGCGGATTCAACCAGTCGTTGGGCCGAGGCCCTGCGTGAGGTCTCGGGTCGACTTGGAGAACTGCCGAGTGAGGCCGGATATCCGGCTTATATCAGTAGTCGTCTTGCTGACTTTTATGAAAGGGCGGCGCATGTTAAGACCCTCTGTGGTCAGGAAGGCTCGCTCAGTATCATTGGAGCGGTCAGTCCGCCATCGGCTGATTTTTCTGAGCCGGTGACCACCCATACCAAACGCTATACGCGATGCTTCTGGGCCCTGGATGCCTCACGTGCCCAGGCACGTTTTTATCCGGCCGTTCATCCCTTGCTCTCCTATTCACAGGATTCTGATGTGCTGGCAGATTTCTGGAACCAGCAGGGCAATCCACAATGGCCCAAGCAGAGGCGCCGTTTTCTGACCTTGATAGAGGAGCAGTCCCGCCTCGAACGAATGGCACGAATCGTCGGCAAAGATGCGCTGCCTCCACGGCAACAACATATACTGCTCTGTGCCGAGTTAATCAACGAGGCCTTTTTACGACAATCCGCGTATTCACCCATCGATCGTTTTTGTTCTCCGGCAAAACAGATCGCGATGATGCGGATCATTATCAATTTTATTAGTTTGTCTGAGGCTGCCGTTAATGAGGGCGTCAGCGTTGAACGTATTAATGATCTTCCGGTAATGCGTAGGATTCGTCGTATGGGCGAAGAGATCGCGGAGAATCAGCTCGATGACTTTAAGGAGCTGATGCGGAATATGGAGGCGGAATTTACACATCTTAGCGAAGGGGTGATTAGCAATGCGAGCTAATATTTATGCCCAGGGTGCAGCCACACGACTTGAAGGTCCCTTGCTGTTTCTGAAAAGGACCATCGATGCGGGATTGAATGAAGCCGTCGAGATTGAAGATAGTGATGGAAATATTCGTCTGGGAAGAATCGCGGCTATTGATGACGATCAGCTCACCATCGAGGTTCTGGAGTCAACTTCCGGCCTTGATCTCTCTGATACGCGTATTCGCTTTCGGGGTGAACCCCTGACATTCGCCGTCGGCCCGGACATTCTGGGGCGTGTGTTTGATGGTGTGGGAAGGGTGAAGGACTCCGGGCCACCCATTTCTGCCGTTTCAAATCTTCGTATCGATGGGCTTACGATAAATCCGGCGGCACGGGCGATGCCACGTGATTTTATTGAGACCGGGGTCTCTACTATCGACTTAATGAATAGCCTGGTAAGAGGACAGAAGCTTCCTATCTTCTCGGGTGCCGGACTGCCTCATGATAGTCTGGCAATACAGATTGCCCATCAGTCCCGCATTCGTGGATCGGGTACCGGTGAATTTGCCCTGGTATTCGCGGCCATTGGTGTTCCCTATGATACGGCCGAACGTTTCCGTAGTTCCATGGAGCAGAGCGGGGCACTGGAACATAGTGTGCTATTTCTGAACCTGGCCTCAGATTCCAGTACCCAGCGCTTGTTGTGTCCACGTTATGCCCTGACCGTTGGTGAATATCTCGCCTTCGTTGAAGGTAAGCATGTCCTGGTTATCCTCACCGACATGACCAATTATTGTGAGGCCCTGCGTGAGGTTTCGGCCAGTCACGGTGAGGTACCCAGCAGGAAGGGATTTCCCGGTTACATGTATTCGGATCTGGCGACGATCTATGAGCGGGCCGGTAGTGTGGAAGGTGTCTCCGGTTCTTTGACTCAGCTGCCGATCCTGACCATGCCATCGGATGATATTACCAATCCTATCCCTGATTTAACCGGTTATATCACCGAAGGGCAGATCGTTCTGGACAGAGAGCTGGATCGAGCCGATATCTATCCGCCGGTCAAGGTATTGCCCTCATTGTCACGATTAATGAAGGACGGTACGGGCGAAGGTTTTACCCATGCCGATCATCCTCCCTTGGCCAATCAGCTTTACGCGGCTTATTCTCGCGCCAATCACGTCCGTGTGTTGGCCAGCGTGGTGGGCAGGGAAGGACTTTCCGATATCGATCAGCTATTTCTGGATTTTGGTGATCTGTTCGAAAAGGAACTGGTGAATCAGTCCAGTACCCGTACCCTGGAAGAAACCATGGATATTGGCTGGTCCTTATTACGCCATCTTCCGGTTTCGGAGCTGAATCGTCTGAATGATGAGCAGATCGAGCATTACATCAAAGGGAGTGCCAAACCATGACGGGGCCAGGCCGGGCTCCTACCAGGGCTGCGGTTATCGAGCTCAGGGATGAGCGCACCGTTGTAAATGAGGCCTATAATTTTCTGGACGAAAAGCGCCTGCTGCTGGCCGCCGAAATCATTCGCCAAATCGACAATTATGAAAAGGTCATTGCCAGCATCAAGAAACTCAATGCAGAGGCCAAGAAGGCCCTGGAAAAGGCGATACATCGTCATGGACTCGATGGCATTGGGGTCTACCCACCCGCAGACATAGAAGGTGTCGAGTTTTATTTCACCCAGGTCAACTTCATGGGTGTCAGCCTGATGACAACGCAGTTAGACCTGCCTGATAGTGCGCAGAATGTCGCCTGTGAAGCGGTCAACCCGTCGAGCGAGGCGGTGGCCTGTCGCCGTTTATTCAGTGAGCTGCTTAAGGATACCGCCATCCTGGCAGGCATTTCGGGAAATTTGCATCGCCTCAGGGTAGAGTATCGTATCACTGAGCGACGATCCAAGGCCCTGGAAAACGTCATCCTGCCGCAAATAGAACGCGACCTGAAAGATATGAGTGATCTGCTGGAAGAAATGGATATCGAGGATCTCATTCGGGCACGATCACGCGTAGCGAAATTGTAAAGATGTTGCAGGCCATTCGTTTTTAATTTTGTGGCCCTGATGTTGCCAAGGCTTTTCAAAAACGCGCAACCAACTGTTAAATATGTAAATGTTGTCGTAAATCCAGGGTGGTCTATTACTCGTGTCTGACTCAGGAAGGTTTTGCCCCGATACCGGTGATATGACAGAATGCTGCGA
>JANTGN010000098.1 GCA_024762895.1 Thiotrichales bacterium | reverse complement strand
AATCATGGTCACACCAACAGGGCGAGGGATGGCGTAGGCAGACAGACCAGCTCTATGGGGATGACGCAAGGGGCCAGGCAGGGTCAGTCGAGCTCTCGCTTGAGGTCCAGGATGCCCTCGGGTGGAATAGACATGCCAGCCGACTGGCCTGGGTTGAGCATCAGTCCACAGCCATGATCGGTGATTTCAACCACGCGGGAGAATTTCATTTTGACAATATCGGTATAGGCCGGAAAGACGGCCTTCCAGTTAGTCGCCCTGGACTGGTCGCTAAAAACGGCCAGACGAGTAGGATCCTGATCATCACTCAGATAGAGCAGTTTACTGGTATCCAGCTGGGCGTCTTCCTGTGGCTCAGATGAGAGCAGGTAGACATCGTGACCAAACAGAAAGGCCATGAAGCTTCGAGGTGAGGTCTGCCCATTTTTGGCCGCCAGGAGCTGTATCTCAAGCTCATTTCGGGGTAGAAAGATATTTTCCGGTTTCTCAGTCATGTTAATTCTTTTTTCTCATGGGTATGGGCTGCCTTTTCAGCTGAAAGGCCAATGCCAGTGTAGAGGCCCTGCAGGAATAAAATAATGGCCTTATGTATAAAGGGATTAATCATGGTGGTAACATTCATTATAGTCTGCTGAATTTATTCGCTTGTCCTGAGGGTTGCAAGTATCCTCAGTCATTGAGAGTGTTTCCATCCTATTCCGTCATTATGAACAGTTCTTTTATGCGCCATACGACGCCACCTGAACAAGACAGGCATGATTTCAGTAATTTAAAGCGCATGTTGCCCTATATCTGGCAGTATCGGGGCAGGGTGATGCTGGCCCTGTTGAGCCTGGTGCTCTCCAAACTGGCACTGGTAGGTGTGCCACTGGTGCTGAAAGAAATCGTTGACACCCTGGATAATCCTGAGGGCAGAATGCTCGTTTTACCTGTTACCCTGTTATTGGCCTATGGGGTGCTCAGGCTATTCAGTTCCCTGTTTAATGAATTGCGCGACGCCTTGTTTGCCAAGGTGCGTTATCACGCCATGCGGCGGCTCTCCAATCAGGTATTGTCGCATTTATATCGTTTATCTTTGCGTTTTCACCTGGAACGAAATACCGGGGGTATTTCTCGGGACCTGGAGCGTGGCACCCAGAGTATTAGTTCCATACTGAATTATATGGTATTTAATATCATTCCAACAGCCGCGGAATTTATCCTCGTGGCCTTTATCCTTCTTCGAGGGTATGAATTAAAATTCACTCTGGTCACCTTTGCCACGGTCTTCATTTATATCGGGTTTACCCTGGCGGTGACCAACTGGCGTATGCATTTCAGACATACTATGAATCGGCTGGATTCAGAAGCCAACACCCAGGCCATCGATGGACTCATCAATTACGAGACCGTGCGCTATTTTAATAATGAGGCCTATGAGTTGGCACGCTATGACCGCACCCTGGGTGAGTGGGAGCATGCCGCGGTAAAAAGCCAAAGCTCGATGTCACTGCTGAATTTTGGTCAGGGGGCCATTATTGCCGTTGGTGTCACCCTGATTATGACTTATGCAACACAGGGTGTGGTGGATGGACGCATGAGTCTGGGTGATCTCGTTCTGGTCAATACACTCATGTTGCAGTTATTTATGCCCTTGAACTTTCTGGGCATTGTTTATCGGGCCGTGCGCTATGCCCTGGCCGATATGGATCGGATCTTTCAGTTGCTGGATCAGGGGGAAGAGATTACCGATATACCGAATGCGACTGAGATCAACCTGGGACATAGTGATATACGGTTTGAGCATGTAAGTTTCCATTACAATCCTGATCGTCAGATACTCAGGGATGTCAGCTTTACTGTACCTGAAGGGCGCAAGGTAGCTGTGGTTGGACCTTCGGGTGCCGGCAAGTCGACCCTGGTACGTCTGTTGTTTCGTTTTTATGATGTCGATGAAGGCAGCATCCTGATTAACGGACAGGATATTCGCACGGTTTCGCAGGATAGCTTGAGGCGTGCTATCGGCATCGTGCCTCAGGACACCGTGTTATTTAATGATACGATTTATCACAATATCGCCTACGCCGACACCGATGCGACGAAAGAAGAGATCATCCGGGCGGCACAACTTGCGAATATTCACGAATTTATCGAATCACTACCCAAAGGCTATGAAACCGTGGTGGGTGAGCGGGGCCTGAAATTATCCGGTGGTGAGAAACAGCGGGTGGCCATTGCTCGTGTCATTCTGAAGAATCCAGACATACTAATCTTTGATGAAGCTACATCATCTCTGGACTCTCATTCCGAGCGTCAGATTTTAGATGCGTTATCTGAGGTAGCCAGAAAACGTACCACGCTGGTGATTGCCCATCGTCTATCCACCATCGTCGATGCCGATAGCATACTCGTCATGGAGGGGGGCAGGATCAGGGAACGAGGCAATCACCAGGAGCTGATCGCACAGGATGGTCTCTATGCGCGCCTCTGGTCGTTGCAACAGCAGAAGGAGGCTGAGGAATCGGAACCGGAACCGGTGCCGGAACCAGGACACTAACGCTGTGGTTTCTAGTTTCCATTTTAGACTTCATATACCCTTAGGAAAATTTACGGACATTAAAAGGTGAACCCTATGAGCTACACATTCAGCAAGACCCTTGATTTGGATTTTGATGCCGCCATTGATCGCGTCACAGAAGAGTTAAAAAAAGAAGGGTTTGGCGTTCTGACGGAGATCGATGTTCAGGCAACCCTGAAGAAAAAGATCAATGTCGATTTTCGTAAATACCGCATCCTGGGGGCCTGTAATCCTGGGTTTGCCCATCAGGCACTGCAGGCCGAGCCAGAGATTGGCACCATGCTACCCTGTAACGTCATCGTTCAGGAGGTCGAAGAGGGCGTGCAGGTCTCAGCTATCGATCCCATGGCCTCGATGCAGGCCGTTGAAAATCCGGACTTAGGCTCCATTGCTGGACAGGTGCAGGATAAACTTAGAAAGGTCATCGCAAGCCTGTAGATATCTGATACATCTGATTGATTAATGTCGAGACTATCTTGGATTTTCTAGGATGGTCTAATATTTCAATAAATGGTCTATTTATCAATAAGTAATGATAATTCATAAATAGGCTTCAGGCCGTCAATTCAGCTTAAAAGCTTGATAATATTGCCTCTTGGTATTAATCTTGGTGGGATAAGTGGGGCTTTCCCATCTGTTTCGATGAATTCAATCAGGAACCCCGCGAGCCATGCCGTCAGAAAAGGACTGCATATACCATCATGGAGCGTTTGTCATGAAAAAACAGCTGGTGTCAGATTATCAAAACGAGACGTGCTGGGAATGTTTATTACGGTTACTACGTCGGGAAGATCCGATGACATTCAGAGAGGCCCTTAAGATGGTTCAGAGGGCACAGCAGGACAGACATTATCGCCGTCACTAAAAGGGTAAACTTAACTAATCGTCGATGAGCTCATACATCTGACGCGCCTCACCCGACTCTCTTTCTTCCTGAGTCGGTTCACGAACATCCACCACCTCAATTTCCGCATGCAGGTTTTTTCCGGCCAGAGGGTGATTATTGTCAACCTTGACATCTCGTCCCAGGACCTCGATCACGGTTGCGATATGAACTCCCTCATCATGAGGCATTTCAAAACGCATGCCGGGTTTGATCTCATCGGCGCCCTGAAATACCGCAATCGGTAGTATGGAGGTCAGGGACTCGTCTCTTTCCCCGTAGGCCTGATCTGAAGAAATCGTGGTGGAGATCTGATCGCCGGTTTGTTTGCCGTTTACCACCTCTTCGATACCGCTCAGGATTTGTTCATGGCCATGAATATAGGAATGTGGGATCTTTTCCAGGGTGGATTCCAGTATGACATCATTGTCATCCCTGAGTGTATAGTGCAGCGTAACGACGCGATTTTTTCGAATGTCCATAGGTGTTTTTATGATGACCGGGCCAAGCAGCGCTCGACCCGGTGATCAGTCATCGATATTACTGATTGCCTGTTGCAGTCGTATCAGCAGCTGCTTCAGCAGGTGCCTCCATACCCTTCACTTCGATATTGGCCTTTTCACGTAACTCGGCAATATGTTCCTGCAGTTTCTTCTGCGCGACGATGAGTTTCAGGCGCTCTTTGGAGTCATCAAAGCTGGGCAGCGGAATGTCACGCACATCTTCAAGATAAATGATGTGCCAGCCGAATTCGCTCTGTACCGGTGTCTTGCTGACTTCACCCTTGTTCATGGCTTTAACGGCATCGGCAAACTCAGGGACCATGGAGCGGGCACTAAACCAGCCCAGGTCGCCTCCGTCCTTGGCTGAAGGACCGGTCGATTTCTCTTTGGCCAGGTCAGCGAAATTGCTGGCATCAGGTTTGACCTGTGTAATGAGATTTTTGGCGTCTTCTTCATTTTCAAGCAGGATATGGCTGGCCTTGTATTCATCCTTGTCTACACCAGCGATCTGGGCATCATACTCGGCCTTGAGTTCCTCATCGGAGAGTTCCAGGCTGTCCAGATAATCACGAACCACGACACTGACGAGTGTGGCGGCGCGCTGCATTTTAAGCATGCGTTTGACTTCTTCGGTGTCCTGAATGCCTTTGCTCTCTGCTTCCTGGACCAGGAGTTTGGTGTTGATCATCTCGTTCAAAAGCAGACCAGGGTTCATCTGGGTACCTGGCTGGGTCTGTTGCTTAAGCTGCATGAACGCCACGATATCTTCTTTGGTAATAGGGCTGCCATTGACGGTAGCAAGGATGTCCTCTTCAGAGACAGAGGCTGCTGCTGAGTCGGGTGTGGATGCAGGGGCGTCAGTTTTTCCTTTGTCATTACAGCCGGCGAGCAGAGTGAGGCTAATAAGGCCGGTTGCAGCGAGTGTTCCCAGACGGTAGTTCATTTTCGATCCTTTTATGGCTTGGGTAATGTTTGGCGCAAGTCTAACGCCTCTTGACGTGACTTGTAAGTGGTCGAGTTCACGATTTATTACAGGGTTTCCTTAGGGTAAAACCTTTTTAAAGGGTTTTACGGTAACCTGGGCATAGACGTCTGCCCTGATATAGGGGTCTTCATTTGCCCAGTGTTCTGCTTCGTTTAAGGAGGAAAACTCTGCCACTACCAGGCTGCCGCTAAATCCTGCGGGGCCCGGGTCTTCACTATCGATAGACGGATGGGGGCCTGCCAGTACCAGCCTGCCTTCTTCTTTAAGTATGTTGAGACGTCCCAGGTGCTCGGGGCGTGCGGCCAGGCGTCTATCCAGGCTGTCGGGTTTGTCCTCAGCAATAATGGCGTAAAGCATCAGATCTCCTCGGTGTTTTTTTCGGGGGGTTCGTCCGGCATGTGGCGAGCGAGGTAAAAGGCCTGCAGTATCACGAAACCGAGGGTCAGTCCCATCAGGCCAAATAGCTTGAAGTTGACCCAGGTAGATTCGCTGAAATTATAGGCCACATAAATATTGGCCACTCCGGAAAAGATAAAGAAACCAACCCAGGCAAGATTCAGCCGCAGCCACACCAGCTTCGGTGCCTCGATAGAACCTCCCATCATGCGTTCAATCAGGTTTTTTTCACCCCAGAAGGCGGATCCCAGCAGGATGATGGCAAATAACCAGTTGAGCAGGGTTGGCTTCCACATGAAATAAATGGGGTCGCGCAGCATCAGGGTGGCTCCACCGACGAGGGTGAGGATACCCAGTGAGACCAGGTGCATGCGTTCAAAACGACCGTGACGCATGCGGTACAGGCTCACTTGCAGGAAGGAGGCCACAATTGCGATCAGGGTTGCAAATAAGATGGCATGGCTTTGTGTTGCGGGATCCAGCCCCAGCCCGGTGAGTTGGTTGAGCTGCCCTGCGGCCTCGGTCGGCAGCGTAGGAAAGGCCTTGTAGGCAATGAAAAAAAGGATGACCGGGAAGAAATCAAATAGCAGTTTCATGGTAACAGCAGATTATCAAAGGGGCTACATAGTAGCTTAATGACCGACTCCTCGGTAGTCGCTCAACATGGAGTATGTAATTCTTATTGGTATAAGCCGACGCCGACAGTTAAAATGATGACTTTTGCCCGGCCGCCATGAGTCAGTTTTTTACCATACACCCCGATAATCCACAGCAAAGGCTGATTAGTCAGGCCGTGGATATTGTGCGTGATGGAGGGGTGATCGTCTATCCAACCGATTCCGGCTATGCCCTGGGTTGTCAGATTGGGAATAAAAACGCGGTGGAACGTATACGCCGTATTCGTCAGCTAGATGACCGACATCATATGACCCTGGTCTGCAGTGATCTATCCGTATTGTCACATTATGCCAAGGTGGATAATGTGGCCTATCGCCTCATGAAGGGGCACACGCCCGGGCCCTACACCTTTATCCTGCGGGCGACCCATGAGGTGCCCAGGCGGCTGCAACACCCAAAGCGCAAGACCATCGGTTTACGTGTGCCAGATAATCGCGTGACCCAGGAGTTATTGAGTACCCTGGGTGAACCCCTGATGAGCAGCACGCTGATCCTGCCGGGTGATGATATGCCACCCACTGACCCTTACGATATACGGGACATGCTGGAGCGCCAGGTCGATCTGGTCATCGACGGTGGCTATTGTGGCATGGAGCCTACCACGGTGGTGGACCTGACCGGTGATGTGCCCGAGATCGTCAGGGAAGGAGCAGGCCTCGCAGACTGGACGGGATAATCTATGAATTTCAATGACATCATTCAGACAGTTTCGATTTGGGCCATACCGGTATTGTTCGCTATTACGGTCCACGAGGTGGCCCATGGATGGGTAGCACGTAAACTGGGTGACCCCACGGCCTTTATGATGGGGCGACTGACCCTGAACCCGATCAAGCATATCGATCTGGTGGGCACCGTGATCGTGCCGCTGGTTCTGGTGGTCATGGGTGGCGTGGTCTTTGGCTGGGCCAAGCCGGTCCCGGTCAACTATCGCAACCTGAAAAATCCTCGCAAGGACATGGCCCTGGTGGCTCTGGCAGGCCCCATGGCCAATTTGGTCATGATGTTGTTCTGGGCGCTGGTCATGAAACTGGGGATTATGGCCTATGCTGATTTGCCCTGGGTGGCGGTTCCCATGGCCCTGATGGGGCAGGCGGGGATCATGATCAACCTCATACTGATGTTACTGAACCTTTTACCCATTCCACCACTGGATGGTGGGCGTGTGCTTTCCGGGCTGGCCCCGGCAAACATCTCAGATCGCCTGGATGCCATCGAGCCCTATGGCTTTTTTATCCTCATCGGGCTGTTGGCCACCGGGGTATTGAATGCCATACTGATGCCACCCATGAATATGATCTATCAGGCGGTTGGTACGATATTCGGCCTGCCCTGAAGGCCAGGACTTTAACTTAAGGAATAACCTTGAATACAAGCAGCTCATCCACTAACCGGGTTCTTTCTGGTATGCGTCCCACTGGGCGACTGCATCTGGGACACTATCATGGTGTGTTGAAAAACTGGGTGCAATTACAAAATAGCTATGAATGCCTGTTTTTTGTGGCCGACTGGCATGCCCTGACGACCCACTATGAAGAGCCTGGCATCATTGCCGAGAGCGTTTGGGATATGGTGGTTGACTGGTTGGCTGCCGGTGTGAATCCCGGTGCCGCCAAGATCTTTATCCAGTCCAGAGTGCCCGAACATGCCGAGTTGCATACCCTGCTGTCGATGATCACCCCCCTGGGCTGGCTTGAACGGGTGCCCACCTATAAGGATCAGCAGGAAAAGTTAAAGGAAAAGGATCTGGCCACTTATGGCTTCCTGGGTTATCCCTTGCTGCAGAGTGCGGATATCCTGATGTATAAGGCAGGCCAGGTACCGGTGGGCGAAGACCAGGTAGCCCATGTTGAACTGACCCGTGAGGTGGCCAGGCGCTTCAATCACCTCTACGGACGCGAGCCTGGTTTTGAGGAAAAGGCCGAGGCAGCCATCACCAAGATGGGTAAGAAGAACGCCAAGCTGTACCGGTCCTTGCGCAGGAGCTATCAGGAGCAGGGTGATGCCCAGGCCCTTGAGGTAGGTCAGGCCCTGCTCGAGTCCCAGCAAAATATTTCCCTGGGTGATCGTGAACGTTTGTTTGGGTATCTTGAGGGTTCCGGTAAGATCATACTACCCGAGCCGCAGGCCCTGTTGACCGAGGCCGCCAGGATGCCAGGTCTGGATGGGCAGAAGATGTCCAAGTCGTATGGCAATACGATCTCATTACGCGAAGATCCTGTTGAAGCGGAGAAGAAACTACGGACCATGCCGACCGATCCGGCCCGGGTGCGTCGTAACGACCCGGGGGATCCGGAGAAATGCCCGGTCTGGCAGTTCCACCTGGTTTATTCGGATAAAAAGACCCGGAAATGGGTTCAGGAGGGTTGCAAGAGTGCAGGCATTGGGTGCATTGATTGCAAGGGGCCTGTGATTGAGGCCGTCAAGACGGAGCTCAAGGGTATTCATGAGCGGGCAAGGGAATACGAAGAGGATCCCGCGGCAGTGCGGAGTATTGTCAATGAAGGCTCGGAAAATGCCCGCGAGATCGCTCGGGAAACCATAGAAGAGGTGCGCAAGGCCATGGGCTTGTCGTACAAATAATGTAATGACGAATCCTGAACCCCCAAATACCCTGAGTCATGAACAGGAAGAGATGCCGTTTGCCATGGTGCGTGGTGAGCCGCTCAGCACACCGCCACAGGACCTGTTTATTCCACCTGATGCCCTGGAAGTCATTCTGGAGGCCTTTGAGGGGCCACTGGATTTACTGCTGTACCTGATTAAACGCCAGAATCTGGATATCCTGGATATCCCGGTGGCCGATATTACCCATCAGTACATGTCCTATATCGGCCTGATGGAAGAGATTCGACTGGAACTGGCCGCAGAATATCTGGTCATGGCCGCGATGCTGGCCGAGATTAAATCCCGAATGCTCCTGCCCAGACCGGTAGAGGAAGGGGATGAGGAAGATCCTCGGGCTGAGCTGGTGCGGCGACTACAGGAATACGAGCGTTTCAAAAAGGCTGCCGAAGATATCGATGAGCTTCCACGCATGGAGCGGGATCATTACCCTGCGCGTGTAGAGCCCCCGGTGATTGAAAAACGGCAACAGGAGCCCGATGTCGAGCTGAAAGAACTCCTGATGGCTTTTGGTGATGTCCTGAAACGCGCCGACATGCATACCAGTCATGCCATTTCACGTGAGCCACTCTCGATGAGAGAGCGTATGACCAAGGTGCTGGATGCCCTGCAGGGGCGTGACATGATGGAATTTAATCATCTCTTTACCTATGAGGAGGGCAGACGAGGGGTCGTTGTGACCTTTATTGC
>JANTGN010000097.1 GCA_024762895.1 Thiotrichales bacterium | reverse complement strand
TTGCCTTGTCTCAGATCCTTTTCATAGCTGCCGGTGGGGCCATTGGTGCCGTGCTGCGTTATCTTGGTTCTACGGCCGTGTACGCCTGGCTGGGGCGTGGATTTCCCTATGGTACGCTGGTCGTCAACGTCCTGGGCTCACTGATCATGGGCATACTCGCCATTCTGCTGATTGAGCGCCTGAGTACAGGGCCGGAATTTCGAGCACTGTTACTGGTTGGCCTATTGGGCTCATTCACCACCTTTTCCACTTTTTCCATCGAGACCGTGTACCTGATAGAGCAGGGGGCTCTGATCAGGGCCGGCATAAATATTTTGCTGAGTGTGCTGCTGTGCCTGGCGGCAGCCTGGCTGGGGATAATACTTGGGAGGCAAATATGAAAGTCACCGTGGCCCGTATCTATGTCAATGAAGGCAAACACCTGCACGATAAAATTTTTGCACACCTGCATGATATCTCCAGGGTGAATGGAGTGACCACTATTCGCGCCATTAGTGGCTTTGGGCGCTCCGGTGATATCCACTCCTCCAGTTTGCTGGACCTGTCCCTGGATCTCCCCATGATTATCGAATTTTTCGACACGGAAGAACGTGTCAATCAGGCACTGGATGAGCTTAAAGATCTGATTCCGCCCGGTCATGTGCTAACATTCCCGGCCAACCTGAAATAACTCGAAAAGATTCCATGCTAGACCCCAAACTGTTACGCGCCGAACTCGAAGAAACAGCCGGCAAACTGGCTCGTAGAGGCTTCATCCTCGACAAGGAACAATTCAATCGCCTGGAAGAGCATCGCAAGGTCATCCAGGTGAATACCCAGGAACTACAGAGCGAACGCAACAGCCGTTCCAGGCAAATAGGCAAGGCCAAGGCCCAGGGTGAAGATATACAGCCCTTGCTGGACCAGGTCTCAGATCTGGGTGAGCAGCTGAAAGAATCCGAAATCGAGCTTCGCGAGCTTCAGTCTGAGCTAGACCTGCTTTTACTGGGCATTCCTAATCTACCCGATGATTCCGTACCGGAAGGTGATGATGAAGAGGCCAACGTCGAAATCCGCCGCTGGGGAGAGCCCAGGGCCTATAGTTTCGAGCCCAGAGATCATGTCGACATCGCGGCACATGACGGACTCATGGACTTCGAGGCCGCCAGTAAGATAACTGGCTCTCGGTTTGTGGTCATGCGCGGTGCCATGGCACGTCTGCATCGCGCTCTGATTCAGTTCATGCTGGATACCCATACCCAGCAACACGGCTATCAGGAGGTTTATGTACCTTATATGGTCAATGCCGATAGCCTGCAGGGAACAGGGCAGCTTCCAAAATTTGAGGAAGACCTGTTTAAACTCACCAGCGATCATGGTTATTACCTGATTCCCACGGCAGAGGTCCCTGTGACCAATCTGGCCCGTGATGAGATCCTGGAAGAACCCAACTTCCCTCAGCGCTATACCTGCCATACCCCCTGTTTTCGTTCAGAGGCTGGAGCGTATGGTAAAGATACCCGCGGCCTGATCCGTCAACACCAGTTCGAGAAGGTGGAACTGGTCCAGCTGGTACGCCCCCAGGATTCGTGGCAGGCCCTGGAAGAACTGACGGGGCATGCCGAGGCCATACTGCAAAAGCTGAATCTACCCTATCGGGTGGTAACCCTGTGCACCGGTGATCTTGGTTTTTCATCGGCAAAGACCTACGATCTTGAAGTGTGGCTCCCGGGGCAGGGCAAGTATCGTGAGATATCCTCCTGTTCCAATTTCCTGGATTTTCAGGCCCGTCGTATGAAGGCCCGCTGGCGCAATCCTGAAACCGGAAAACCCGAACTCATGCATACCGTCAACGGATCTGGGCTGGCCGTAGGAAGGACCCTGGTGGCCGTGATTGAAAATTATCAGGACGAGCAGGGGAGAATCCACGTTCCTGAGGTCTTGCAGGCCTATATGGGAGGCCAGACCCTGATTGAATAAGCTGTCCATCACATACGCAAAGGGACGGCGAGACATTGCCGGGGTCTTCTGGCTCCTGTTATTGCTCGCCCTGGGCTCACACCCTGCTCATGCTAGCCTGGCCGATCAGTATGATGAGCTTCAGCCGCCTATCGATGATGCCCCCAAACCCCGCGATATCATCTACCCCAGCTGGTTTAAACACAGTTTCCTGAACCTGGAAGATGACCTGCAAGAGGCCATCGAAGCAGGTAAACAGGGTATCGTGCTGTATTTTGGACAAAAGAACTGTGCCTATTGCGAGGCCCTGATGGAACGAAATTTCGGTAAAACGGATATTGCTGAATATACACGCCGCAATTTCGATGTCATTCCCCTGGATATCTGGGGCAGCCGCGAGGTCACCGATCTCAAGGGTAAAACCTTGACTGAACATGAGCTGGCTATACGTGAACAAACCAATTTTACGCCCTCGTTGCTATTCTTCGACAAAGACGGAAAACTAGCCCTCAAGATGCGGGGCTACTATCCGCCGTATAAATTTCGTGCAGCCCTGGAATATGTCGTTGATGGCCATTATCGTAATGAACGCTACCGCGATTATCTCCTCAGAGCCGACCCTCCGGCCAAATTCGAGATCGAGGACATGAACGATCGGGCCTTCTTTCAGAAGCCCCCTTATGCCCTTGATCGCTCGCGTTTCCCAGCCCGGAACCCACTGGTCGTATTCTTTGAACAACGGGAATGTCATGCCTGTGACGTATTGCATTCAGAGCCGCTCGAAGATCCAGATGTCTTATTACGACTCTCTGATTTTGATGCGGTGCAACTGGACATATGGTCTGATACCCCCATCCTGACCCCCGCAGGACAACGATTAACGGCCAGGGAATGGGCCCATCAACTGGGAATCTTCTACGCACCTACACTGGTATTCTTTGATGAATCCGGTCGGGAGGTATTTCGCGTGGATTCGGTCGTTCGCCTGCATCGTCTAAGACACGTACTGGATTACGTCCTGACCAAGGCCTATCTAAATTCCGATTATCAAACCTGGGCCCGACAGGAGCCCGGGGAAAAGCTTAATCCAGTCTCCCCAGAATAATGGCTGGCTATTTGTGCTACTCAGCACATAACGAGAAATTCTTCACGTCTTCCCTATACTTCCTAGTACTTTAGGCCTATCTTTCAATAGGGGAGGGATCCATGAATCAATAAAGAAATCGCACTCATTTCGACGACACATAAGGTGATTACATGAAAAATATTAATCTAATCCTTCTTGCGCTGACGCTCATATTTTCCTCGGGTGTAGCGCTTGCCGATGCCGCAGCAGATGCCAGGGCAGATGAGGCTACCTTAAATCAATTTTTACAATCTCCGGTGGTTCAGAGCTTCCACAAAAATGCCTATGGTTATGCCATTTTTCCCAAGATTGGCAAAGGTGGGCTGGGTATTGGTGGTGCGCATGGAAAAGGACGTACCTATGTCGGTGGCAAACGTACAGGAACAGCTTCAATGAGCCAGGTCACTATTGGCTTCCAGGCGGGTGGCCAGGCCTTCGCCCAGTTAATCTATTTTGAAGACAAACGCGCCTATGACGACTTTACCAGCGGTAATTTTGAATTTAGCGCCCAGGCTGAGGCCATCGCCATCACCAGTAGCGCCGGGGCAGAAGCCAGCACCGCAGGCGGTACCTCCGCACAGGCGGACGCCAATCAGAAAAAGACCAAATACAGCAAAGGTATGGTGGTCTTTACCATGGGTAAGGGCGGTCTGATGTATGAGGCCTCGGTAGGTGGCCAGAAATTTGGCTGGAAGGCTGACTGAACTTCAGTCTAAATCACGTAGTAACAAAAAGGCCCGATGGATATCGGGCCTTTCTGGATGTGCAAAAGCTACGACAGGAATTATTTCTTGCCGGCAGTCGCCATACGTTCTTCGTAGGCCTTTCGACGGGCTTCGATTTCCTGCTGACGCTGCTTCATGGCAGCTTCATACTCTTCATCGTATTTCTTCATTTCTGCTTCGCGTTGTTCCTGCATCTTGGCGAAGTAAGCATCCATCTGCTTGCGGTATTCGTCCATTTCCTTCTGGTATTCGTCAAATGATTTGTCCTGACGAGGTGCCTGAGCGGCAGGCGCTACAGGGGCAGGGCGGGCTTGTGCGCGTTCCTGCATCTGTTTCTGCCAGGCTTCGTAGGCAGCCTTACGCTGCTCTTCCATCTTGGCATGCTGTTCCTGCATCTTTTTCTGATGCGCTTCAAAGGCTTCTTTCTGGGCCTTGGCCTGCTCTTCAGTCATAGGCGCAGGGGCATAGCCGTAGCCATAAGGAGCATAGCCGCGATTGTAACCCTGATAACCGTCATAGTCGTTGTAACCATAGCCGTCTCCATAACCACGACCATGTCCACGACCATGACCACGGCCTGAGCCGCTGAAGTTCATGTTGAAGCTACCATCGACATCGGTGTCACCATAGGTATCACCGTATCCATAACCGTCGCCAGAACCGTATCCACGGCCATCGTTGTAACCATTACCATTGTACCAGTCAGCAGAAGCCGCTGAAGTCAGGCCTGCAATGGCCAGGGCGGCAACAATTGATTTGATTTTCATGAAAGAAACCCTCTAAAAAGTAAGTTGAGACTCGTTTTGTTTTCCGGTTTTATTTTCCGATCTTGAATTATAGTTTTGTGGCTCAAGACGAAATTAGTATATTTGTATGTACTAATATTAGTCAATAAAAATATTGGCCAAAAGGACAGGTTTTTTTGATTTGAAGCAATTTAACTTGAATTGTTTTTTTAAAATCAAGTCAGGAGGGCATTCAGGCTGAATCTTCCGCCTCGCTCATTTTGTAGGCCGTCTGTTCAATATCAGACCCCAGTAAAATGGCTATCCACTGCGTGTGTGGAGAGGCACCCATAGCTATTTTGAAGAACATAGTGATAGGCACGGAAAGGAACATTCCCACAGGCCCAAAGACCCAGCCCCAGAATATCATTGACAACAACACCACCAGGGCAGACAGGCCCAGACGAGCTCCCATGAACAGGGGCTCTATAATATTCCCAATGACCCCATTAACCACCAGATAGGCCACGACCACCCACAGGGCAGTCAGTGGGCTAACAGCAATTAACGTGAACAACACCGTTGGAACAGCGGCAATAATGGAACCGATGGTAGGAATATAGTTAAGTAAAAAAGCCAGTGTACCCCATAAGAGAGGATAGGGGACATCGAGAAAAAAAAGCCATAATCCAATCAAAACACCCGTCCCCAGGCTGGTCAGCGTCTTGATCCCCAGATACCGGTTAATATCCCTGGTGATCTGGGAAAGCTTAGAGAAATCACGTCCAGAATGTTCCTCAAGATAATGTATTTTCTTAGAAAAGATGGAACCTTCTGACAACAGGAATACGGCCATCAACATAATCATCAGGCCATTGCTCAATAGGCTGCCGAGGCCGTTCATCAAACCACTCACCAGCTGCAGTGCTGTTCCCGGGTTAACGGCATCGAGTAAATCGTTAGTCGGCAGATTAATGCCTTTTGCCTCGATCCAGATCAGTATGCTGGAAAATCGTTCCCTGATCAGTTCATCGTATACCGGAAGGTCCTGACTAAACCTGGCTACCGATCCGCCCATCAGGGAAGCGATCAACAGGATCAATACGAAAACGCCTACCATCACCAGTATCAGGGACAGCCACATGGGCAGCCCCTTTTTGTTCAACCAGATCATGGGAGGACCTGAAACAGTGGCGATAAATAAGGCCAGTAGAAAGGGCACAATCAGATCGGATGCAAACTTAAGCCCCCCAATGACAATGACCAGGGCTGCAAGAACAACAACAGGATGGGAAATTAATCGTTGCTCAGTCAAGCTCATATCCTTTAAAGATGGGTTCACAGATAGCCTATCCGTTCATCACCAGAGTTACCAGACCCTCGACAGCAGAATGCCATCATGTCTTAATCTACAGGTATGAGTCATTCAATCGAGACAGCCACACGGTCTTTTCAGGAACTCCGTAGCCTGACCCGAACCCTCGTCCTGGCCACGGCCGATGAAAACGGGCAACCCGAGGCCAGCACCAGTCCCTTTATCCAGGATGAGGCCGGCGACTATTTTATTCTCGTCAGCCGGTTAGCCAGACACACAGGGAATCTCAGGGCACGTCCCCAGGCCTCGGTCATGTTGTTAGAAGATGAGGCCACATCCAGCCAGTTGTTTGCACGTTGCCGCATACAGCTACAGTGCGAGGCCACGGCTATGGCCATCAGCGAATCACCGGAAGTCGTGGAACAGTTTCGAATTGAGCATGGAAAGATTATCGAGTTGCTGTCTGCACTGCCCGATTTCCTGATTTATCGCCTGCGCCCCATCAGTGGCCAGTTCGTCATGGGTTTCGGTCAGGCCTATCAGCTCGAAGGAACCGATCTGGGGACACTAAGCCCCATCAGGCCCGGTACTTAGCCTCGATTCTCACTGCCAGTATCAAGTACAATACCGGATTACTCATAGAACAGAGATCATCATGGGACTGGGCCCCGTCATGCTGGACCTCATCGGTACCACGATCACCGATCAGGAACGAGAGCTCTTGCGCCATCCGCTAACCGGTGGCGTCATCCTTTTCACGCGCAACTTCGAATCCGTGGGGCAGGTGCGTGAACTGATTGAAGAAATCCATAGCCTCAGGGACCCTCATCTACTCGTTGCCATCGATCATGAAGGCGGACGAGTTCAGCGTTTTCGAGAAGGCTTCACCCATATTCCCACCGCGCGCTCCATTGGGGCCATTTACGACCAGGACCGCAACCGAGGTAAAGAGCTGGCCTATACCTGCGGCTGGTTGCTGGCCTCGGAGCTTCGGTCCATTGGGGTGGATTTTAGCTTTGCCCCGGTGCTGGATCTTGCACATGGCGTCAGTGGTGTCATTGGTGATCGTGCCTGGCACCACGACCCGGAGGCCGTCGCTATCCTGGCGCATCGATTCATGTCGGGTATGCAAAAGGCCGGAATGGAGGCCGTAGGTAAGCATTTTCCCGGTCATGGCGGTGTCAAAGAGGACTCGCACCTGGCCTTGCCGATAGATGAGCGGACCGAAGAACAGATCCGCGAACATGACCTGATTCCTTTCGAGCGCATGATCCACTATGGGCTTGCCGGTATCATGCCGGCCCATGTCATTTACTCCCGCATTGATCGGAATCTGGCGGGATTCTCCGCCTACTGGTTGAATGGTGTCCTGCGTCATGAGCTAGGTTTTGATGGTGTCATCTTCAGTGATGACCTGAGCATGGCCGCCGCAGAGAAGGCCGGCTCCTATACGGATCGTGCTATAGCAGCACTGGATGCGGGCTGTGACATGGTCCTGGTCTGCAATCATCCTGAGGCCGCTGCCGAGGTACTGGAAGGCCTGGGAAAATACGACAATACCGTCAGCCGGGTACGCCTGGCCCGTATGCATGGCCGCAAGGGCGTTCCCTATGCTGCATTACGTGAATCCGATGAATGGAAACAGGCCGTGCTGTCCATTACCGAACTCGATGATTCACCTAATCTAGAGATGAATGTATGAGTGAGCTGGATATCAAACAGGCCACCCAGTGGCTGGAGGCCTATACCGGAGAAGAGACTGCCTGGGCTGCACAGATCTTCATCATTGTCCTGGGAGTAGTCATCCTGAATTTTGTGGTTCGCCTGGTACTCAATCGCCTGCAGAAAAAAGCGGATACCTCTCATAATAAGTGGGATGACGCCATCATCTATGCCCTCAGGCTGCCCCTGCCGGCCCTGGTATGGATCCTGGGTATCACCTTTGCTGCCGACATTATTCATGCCGAGAAAAAGGCCGCGATACTCCAGATGTTCGATCCGATACGTGATATTGGAATTATTGCTACTTTGGCATGGTCCATGGTGCGCTTTATTCAAAAGGCACAGGAAAACCTGATCGAGGTCTACAGTAACAAGGAAGGCGGCCTGGACAGGACCACGATTACCGCCCTGGCCAAGCTGATACGCCTGGCCGTGATCATTACGGCGGTCCTGATCACGCTGCAGACCCTGGGCGTGAGCGTGGCCGGTGTGATGGCCTTCGGTGGTATCGGTGGTATCGCGATTGGCTTTGCCGCCAAGGACCTGCTGGCCAACTTTTTTGGCGGCATGATGATTTATCTCGACCGGCCGTTTTCGGAAGGTGAATGGATACGTTCCCCGGACAAGGATATAGAAGGCACCGTAGAGAATATCGGCTGGCGCCTGACCCGCATTCGACGCTTTAATAAGCGCCCGCTTTATGTGCCCAATTCCGTGTTTGCCAGTATTGCAGTAGAAAACCCCTCGCGCATGCTGAATCGCCGTATCTATGAAACCATCGGCATCCGCTACGACGATATGGGCCAGATGGCCTCCATCGTCGATGCCGTTAAATACATGTTACGCAACGAACCCGAGATCGATCAGGACCAGACCATGATCGTGAACTTCAACGCCTTCAATGCCTCGTCCATCGATTTCTTCGTGTACACCTTTACCAGGACCACCGAGTGGATCAAGTTTCATGAAATCAAGCAGGACATCCTGCTGAAGATCGCTGCCATTATCGATGAGCATGGCGCCGAGATTGCCTTTCCGACCCAGACGGTGCATCTACAGGCACCGGGGCCGGAACAGGAACCCATACTGACCAAAGGAAATGCCTGAAATGGCCAAGAAATTACTCATTATTCTGGTGAACAGCAATCCGGACAATCCGGAAGCGCTGGGCGCACCCTTCTTCCAGGCCACCGTTGCTGCCGCCATGGATTACGAGGTCGAGATCCTCATGACCGGCAGGGCAGGAGAGCTGGCCAAGAAAGAGGTTGCCAATCGCATCCATATCCATGATAGCAGTAGCCATACCGTGTACGACTTTATCCGCGATGCCGTCGATGCCGGCGTGGTGCTGAAGGTCTGCACGCCCACCATCGACATCTGGGGTGATGAGCTCATACCCGAGATCAAGGAGACCGTCGGTGGCGGCTATGCGATTACCGAGGCCATGAACGATAATACCGTGACCTTTACTTACTAGGATTGGGCGATGAACGACGCGGAACAGGCATGGCAGGTGTTTCAGGAGGCCGATGTTCTGTACACCCCGGAAGAGGTCGAGGTCGCCATCGACACCATGGCGCATGGCATTGCCTCCGCCCTCAGTGATAAGAACCCGCTCCTGCTCTGCGTCATGAATGGTGGTCTCGTTGTTACCGCGCAGCTTGCTCTGCGCCTGAGATTCCCTCTGCAAATGGATTATCTTCAGGCCACCCGTTACCGCGGTCAGACCGATGGGGGAGAGACGGTACACTGGCTGGCCCGGCCCCAGTCCAAACTCAGGG
>JANTGN010000096.1 GCA_024762895.1 Thiotrichales bacterium | reverse complement strand
AGGTGCTGGATGCCCTGCAGGGGCGTGACATGATGGAATTTAATCATCTCTTTACCTATGAGGAGGGCAGACGAGGGGTCGTTGTGACCTTTATTGCTGTCCTCGAGCTGATGAAGGCGCATCTGGTGGATATTGCACAAAGTGAACCCTTTGCTCCTATTTATATCAAGCCTGCTGCTGCGGCTACAGAGCAACCTGTTGAGAGTGAATAACTGATATGGATCGCATGCACATCAAATCCGTCCTGGAAGGGGTTTTACTCGTTGCGGGTAAGCCGATGAGTATTGATCAGCTGGAGCGCATTTTCGAAGAGGATGAGCAGCATCCTCCGCGGACCCTGCTTCGTGAAATTCTGGGTGAATTACAATCCGAATGTGAAGGTCGCGCCCTGGAACTCAAAGAGGTCGCCAGTGGGTTTCGTTACCAGGTACGCAATGAACTCTCTCTCTGGGTTGGACGTCTGTGGGAAGAGAAGCCACCCCGATATTCACGCGCCTTGCTGGAGACCCTGGCCCTGATTGCCTATCGCCAGCCAATCACCCGTGCCGAGATCGAAGACATTCGTGGCGTGAGTGTCAGCTCCCATATCGTCAAGACCTTGCTGGAACGCGAATGGGTTCGCGTGGTCGGTCATCGTGATGTTCCCGGCAGGCCGGCGCTCTATGGAACGACCAGACAGTTCCTTGATTATTTCAATCTCAAGACCCTGGACGAGCTACCGACCCTGGCCGAGCTACGTGACCTGGATGATCTGCATCCGGAGCTGGCACTGGATAACCCGGAACAGGCCGAGGCAGAGCAGGCCTCGAATGGGCCTCAGTCTGAGGCCGACGAGGAAGGCCTGCAGGTAGAGTCCGCTGAGGCTGTGGAACTGCCGGAAACCGAAGAGAGGGTCACCAGCAGTCAGGAATCTCAGGACCAGGATGACCCGACACTGCATTAATGATCATCGCTTCAGTCTCGCCCGGTGTTAAATGCATCCATGTCGCTGGTGCTACTTTATACGGTGTTTGCGGTCATCGCGACGCTGGTCAACCTACTGGTGCAGGAACTGAGCCTGCTGATCTATTCAGACCGCTTCGCGCTCTATGTCGCGATATTAGCCGGTACCCTTGCGGGGCTTTACACCAAGTTCATACTCGATAAACGTTATATCTTCAGATTTCAGACCGAAGGCCTGCGCGAGCATGGTAAACATTTCCTGCTGTATAGTCTGATGGGCGTGTTTACGACCATGATCTTCTGGGGTATGGAACTGGGTTTTGATTATTTCTTTCAGACCAGGTTGATGCGTTACGTCGGCGCGGTCCTCGGCCTGTCCATTGGTTACTGGGTTAAGTATCAGCTGGACAAACGTTTTGTCTTCATCCGCCGCTAGCTTTTATTTTTCCAGCAGCCTTGGGATCAGCATGGCCAGGTTGCAGGGCGCGGTGCGATGGTCCAGTTGTTCTCTGATGAGCTTGTCCCAACCCGTGCGGCAGGCGCCAGAGGAGCCTGGCAGGCAGAAGATATAAGTGCCATTGGCAACCCCGGCCAGGGCACGTGACTGGATACTGGAGGTGCGGATCTCTTCCCATGAGACCATGCGGAACAGTTCACCAAAACCCTCGATGGTCTTGTCGAGTAATACCTCGATCGCCTCCGGGGTACCATCACGACCGGTAACGCCGGTGCCGCCGGTGGTGATGACGACATCGATATTCGGGTCGGCAATCCAGGCCGATATCGTGGCGCGAATCTGGTAGATATCATCACGAACGATCTGTCGATCCCCCAGTCCATGGCCAGCCTCTTTGAGTTTATCCTCCAGTACCTGACCGGATGTATCATCCGCGAGGCTACGGGAGTCGGATATGGTAAGCACAGCGATGGATAAAGGGATAAACTCTCTTGTAGTTGCCATGAAGTCTCGTTCCTGTAGAGTGATTGGCCGAAATTTTACTCTCCCGGTAACATGAATGCCATGAGCGAACGTATACAAAAGGTACTGGCCAGGGCCGGTTATGGTTCCAGGCGTGAAATTGAGCGCTGGATCGAACAGGGTGAGATCAAGGTCAATGGCAAGGTGGCCAGCCTGGGGGATCAGATCAGCCTGGACGACCGGGTCCTGATTCGAGGAAAGCCCGTTTCCATCAAGCAATCAGAACGCAGTCGTCCTCGGGTTATTGCCTATCACAAGCCCGTGGGCGAGGTCGTGAGTCGCAGCGACCCCGAAGGGCGGCCTACGGTCTTTGAACACCTGCCAAGGATACAGGCAGGGCGCTGGATCGCCATAGGTCGACTCGATCTCAACACCTCTGGTCTGCTGCTATTCACCAATGATGGAGAACTGGCCAACCGCTTAATGCATCCCTCACATGAGGTCGAAAGGACTTATGCCGTACGTGTGAAGGGCGAAGTGACGCCCGACATATTGCGTCGACTGGAGACAGGCGTCGAACTCGATGACGGGCCTGCCGCCTTTGAGCGTATCGAAGACTCAGGTGGGACTGGCCTCAATCACTGGTATCACGTGACCTTAAAAGAGGGGAGAAATCGTGAGGTTCGTCGCTTGTGGGAGTCACAGGGCCTGATGGTGAGTCGACTGATGCGTATCGCCTATGGTTCGATCACGCTCTCGCGCAATCTCAGGGAGGGACGCTGGATGGAATTGCCTCCATTTGAAATTGGTCGTCTCTACCAGTCCGTCGGTCTTAGCTATAAGCCCCCATCCAGCAAGCGCGAGGAGCCCCGGCGTAGAAGGCCGCCCCATACGCGCCGACGTTGATGCTTAAAAGAGACAGACAGCGTTTTTATAAAGTCTATGAAAGACTCATTCAGCGGTATGGGGAACAGCACTGGTGGCCGGCCGATTCTCCATTTGAGGTGATGGTCGGTGCCATCCTGACTCAAAATACCAACTGGACTAATGTGGAGCGTGCCCTGGAAAATCTGAAGGCCCGTTCCAGCCTGGATGCCAGGCAAATCCTTGAACACGAGCATGAGGTCCTGGCCGGTTTTCTGAAACCCTCGGGATATTTCAATGTCAAAGCCATACGATTAACGACCTTTTGCCGCTGGTATATCGAGCAGGGTGGCTTTGAAAAAATCGACCGGGAACAAACACAGCAGATTAGAGAGTCCCTGCTGGCCATTAAGGGCATAGGCCCGGAGACCGCGGACGATATATTGCTTTATGCCTTCAAGCGACCGGTATTTGTCATCGATGCCTATACGCGAAGGATCTTTTCACGGCTGGGTTTTGTCTCCGATGATCTCAGCTACGAACAGTTGCAGCAAATATTTGAACAGGCCCTGGAGACCGATGTTGCTATGTTTAATGAGTACCATGCCCTGATAGTCAGGCATGGAAAGACACATTGTCGAACGGTTCCTCAATGTACCGGATGTTCCTTGAAAACGCTGTGTCGTTACCCTGCAAGTAGTGATGGAAGCGGCTAATATAAGGACAACTTGGACTAACAATCGAAATAAGGCGAGTCTATGAAACAACTCTTAATCACCCTGCTGATCATAATGTTAAGCCAGGCCTCTCTGGTGCTGGCCATGGAGGAAGGGACCCTGGGTGCGGGGATGGTGAACCCGGGATATGAGGAGCAACCAGCCTGGTTCAAAACTTCGTTCCTTGATCTGGGTGAAGATGTTGCAGAGGCCACGGAAGAAGGCCGACGGGTGTTAATCTATTTTTATCAGGATGGTTGTCCCTACTGTGCCAGGTTATTACAGGATAATTTTGGACAGCAAAAAATCAGCAAAAAAACACAGAAACACTTTGATGTTGTTACAGTCAATATGTGGGGCGATCGCGAGGTAACCGATATAGAAGGCGAGGTAATGACAGAAAAAAACTTTGCCGTCAGCATGAAGGTGATGTTTACGCCCACCCTGTTATTCCTCAATGAACAGGGAAAAGAATTGCTGCGCATAAATGGCTATTTTCCACCCCATAAGTTCGACCTGGCTCTTGATTTTATCGCGGGCCATCACGAACAGCAGGGCAGTTTTCGCGACTATCTGGCCCAGCATGATCCGGCGCCAGCCAGTGGTAAGTTGCATATACAACCGGAGTATCTGAGGCCGCCTTATCAGCTGAACACAATCGTTCAGTTGGGAAATAAGCCCTTATTGGTTCTGTTTGAACAGAAACAATGTGCCGATTGTGATGAGTTACATGAAGATATTCTACAGCGGCCTGATAGCAGGGCACTGAGCGATCAGTTCCAGGTGGTACTTTTTGATACCTGGTCCGATACACCTGTGATCACACCTGATGGTCAACGGGAAAAGGTCAAGGACTGGGCCAGGCGTCTGAATATTCAGTACACGCCCAGCATGGTGTTTTTTGACCAACAGGGTAAAGAGGTCTTTCGGTCCGAAGGTTATCTGAGGGCCTTCCATGTGCAATCCGTGATGGAATATGTGCTGTCAGGTGCTTATAAAACTGAGCCGGAATTTCAGCGCTTTGTTGAGGCCAAGGCGGATGCCCTGAGAGCACAGGGCATCGAAGTCGATTTAATGAAGTAGTGCGATGCCAGGCTAAATAGAGTTTTAATCGCCAAGCTTGAAGTTCTGTCCTGTGCTGTCGCAGTCCGGGCCCAGCGCATACAGATAGGCCGAGGCGACGGATTCCGGCAGGGGATTATTAGTTGCCAGTTCACCGGGATAGGCCTGACGACGCAGGTGGGTCTGGATAGGGCCGCTGTCAATACCGTTGATGCGCATCTTGATGTCACCCTGATATTCGGCCGCCAGGATCTTCATTAGACCTTCCAGTCCTGCCTTAGCCACACCATAGGCACCCCAGTAGGCCCGCTGGACATCATGGGTTGAAAAAATAATGGCGGGGTCCTGCGCCTGACTGAGCAAAGGCAGGCAGGCCTGCGTCAGTAGATAGGGGGCATGCAGGTTGATGGTCATGACGCGTGACCAGGTCTCAGGGTTATACAGGGCAACAGGCGTCATATCACCCAGCCAGGCGGCGTTATTGATCAGCCCGTCTAGTCGGCCGAATTCATTCTCAATATTGGCCGCCAGATCATCATAATCTTTGATGGTGGCCCCTTCGAGGTTCATGGGGTAGATCGCTGGTTGCGGTCCTCCTGCGGCCTCGATCTCGTCATAGACGGCCTCAAGTTTGTGTATGGTTTTACTCAGAAGAATCACGGTTCCGCCATGGGCGGCAACCTCCCTGGCCAGGACTCTTCCCAGGCCATCGCCGGCCCCGGTGATGAGTATGACACGGTCTTTCAGTAGATCCTTGGGTGCCTGGTAGGCCTTCAGTTCTTCAGGTGACATGGTTGATCACATTCCAGTAAATAAATGCATGAATTATATCAAAGCAGGATAAGTTTCATGTTTTTCTTTTCCCTGCGTTTTACCTTCCAGGCAGTCCACAGTGACTGGAGAGGGGTCAGATAGACGGTCTGGTCCAGGAGTTGATAGTCTATATCTTTAAGCGCAGACAGTTGCGATAGTCCCAGTTCGGCCTGTATCACCAGGTGGCGTAGCGACCAGCGGTCCCGCTGGGGCAGGGAGGCCAGATCGATCTGTATAGTTTCCTGTAGTTGCCTGGCCTGGTCACGTATCAGGTCCTGTATGTGGGCGGTAGTGGCAATGTGCTGAAAATCCATCAGCGACACCTGGTGCCGATTCAGCAGTTTTATCGGAAACAATACGAGGCCCTGATCGCTATATTCACGCAACCTGACCAGGTAATCGAGTTGCTTCATGGATGTGCCAAGACGAATAATGGCCCTATGGGTCTGGCGTTCTTCATAGCCACAAATCTCCGCTGCCATGGACCACAGAGTACCTCCGCAACGATGGTAATAGAGCCCCAGTTCCTGTTGGCTGGTCAGAGATCGATTGATAATCAGTTGTCTCCGGGCATCCAGGAGTTCTTCAAAATACTCCTGGGCCAGGGGATATGTCTTCAGGGTCTCCTGTAATGCCTTGGACGCGGGATGAGTGGCTCTTTGTGCATAGGCGGCTGAGATTTCATCCTGCCACCAGTCCAGGGTCTTTAATGCCACGTCTGAATCGCGACAAGTTAGCGGGATGCCATTAATCTCTCGATCCAGCGCATAGATGGGTAGCAGTGCCTGCCGTATCTGTCTATCTTCAAAATAGAGGGCATAGTATCTTGCACTACCGGAAGGTGTGGCGCGTGTCTGGCAAAATTGCTCAGGGGTCATTTAACTTTTGGACGGGATTGACGAAAAGGCGATTTTATCCCAATGTATGAGTAAGTCGACATTGTTTTCAGGTGTATGAAAGGCAAATCGGGATAC
This sequence comes from Thiotrichales bacterium, assembly GCA_024762895.1. GTDB lineage: Bacteria > Pseudomonadota > Gammaproteobacteria > J044 > J044 > JANTGN01. Next base: position 3,056 of record JANTGN010000096.1, on the reverse strand, counting down.
TTGTGGGGCATTATATTGGGTGTGCTGTTGGGGCTATGGTTATCCCAGAACCATGGCAGGGGACAGTACTGGTTTTCAAATCCCTTGGCGCCGCCCAGTGCCAGTGAACAGATGGCGAATGAACTGTTACAGGCCTGGCGAGAAACGAATAAATCATTGGGGCAGTCGAGGCCTTAAGCGATGGTGTAAGTCAACCATTGTAAATAAGACCCCCGCGATCGTGATATTGCCCGAGTACAGATGCCGACTCTGCGCGTAAGACCTCGCTAATTACCTCAATGCCACGATCAACGAGAGGCATATGCCAGTCTTTTGGTTTGCTGCCCTCATCAAATCCAATACTTCGAATATCCTGATCGGTGGCGCTGGTAACGAGCTTGCCAATGCCTGACCAGGGTATGGCGCCAGCACACATGGCACAGGGCTCCGCAGTCACAACCAGTTCATGGCTTTTGTCCAGCCGATACCGTCCTATGGCCTGTTCGGCCAGACTCAGGGCAAGGATCTCGGCATGTGCCGAGGAACAGTTCAGCGTGGTGACGAGGTTTAGCCCGGCGGCAACGACTCTATGTGAGGAGTCAAAGACAATGGCGGCGAAGGGGCCGCCGGTTTCCTGTTCGATGTTTACCTGGGCCAGGTGAATGGCCAGACGCATACGATCGTTTATTTCGGCAATAGGGGTGTTTCTGGGAGGGAGTTCTGCGGCTACCCAGTCGGGTAACCGCAGGCAGAGCTCTTCTCCGGACATGCGATTATTTGGCCTTGAAGTCCTTCTTCAACTGCTCAAGGATGATGCTGGTGATATTGACCTTGTCAGAATAGTAGGCAATGCCTTCAGCCAGAACCAGGTCATACCCCTCGCGTTTGGCGACCTTCTCGATAGTCTGAAAAATAATGTTTTGTAACTCTTTCAGTTCTTCGTTATTACGCAGGCTGAGGTCCTCATTGAAGTATTCCTGCTCACGTTTCAGTTCGCGTTGCAACGCGATCATCTGGCGTTCCTTGCTCTTTAGCTGACTGGAACTCATGGAATCGGCATTGCGTTTGAGGTCTGCTTCGGTTGCCTTGATGCGCGTCGCGATATTTTCGATCTTTTCTTTGCGTGCAGCAAACTCCTTTTCAACCCGTTCACTGGCTTGCTGACGTTGAGGGGAGTCCTGCAACAGCCGGGGCAGATCGACAAAGCCGATTTTATCAGCGGCCGATGCTGAGCCCAGGGTGGCGAAACAGAGGGTTAGGGCTATACCGGTAGTTGCAAAAAGTCGGGTGATGTTCATGAATTCTCCTGAGGTAAAAACCTTATTACTTATCTAATTAATAATACCGCTATCTAAGGATTCAGGCCAGTATTATGAGTGGACATCAGCGAGCCAGGGGGTGGTCATGAGCGCTTTCCTGGCTGATCCAGCCTAACAGTTCTCTGGGATCCCTGATCATACCATTGGCACCCCATTCATGGGGCTTTTGTGTATCATCAATATAGCCATAAAGGGCGACGAGGGTGCGCATCATGGCGGCTCGACCAGCTTCGATGTCGCGGAGTGCGTCCCCGACATAGATGCATTCTGCAGGGGTGCTACCCGCTTCTTCGCAGGCCACGAGCAGGGGCTTGGGATGCGGTTTGCGTTCATCGGTGGTGTCGCCCGAGATGGTCGTGATGCTTCGTTTCTCCAGTCCCAGGGCCTGCATGAGTGGATCGGTCAGCCAGGACGGCTTATTGGTCACTACACCCCAGTTCATATCGCGTTGCTCGATATAGGCCAGCACTGGCGCCATGCCGGGAAACAGGCAGCTGTCCAGGTTGAGGTTGCTTCGGTAGATCTCCAGGAACCGTTCCTTCAGAGCCTGGTGCCTTGGGTGATGCTCGTCCTGATCAAAGGCAAGGCGGATAAGGGCGGCGCTACCATTGGAGACCTGATCACGTATGAGTTCATAGGGCAGGTGGGGTTGCCCTTCTTCTTCACGGATGCGATTCAGGGCGTAGGCCATGTCGGGGGCGGTATCGACCAGGGTTCCATCCAGGTCAAACAGGATGGTACGCACTGCCGGGGTCAGTGAATCTTGCACGCTGGAAATCCTATAAAAAATTCAGTTTTGAATGATACGTCATAGACTCGGGTAATTCAGCTGACACTGGTTTAGAAAAAACATGACAGATTGTGAACAAGTAGTGGATTTATTGGGAAATTTTACTTTTCGATACAGTCAATGCCTGCTATTGTTATAAAATGTTTGACGAACTAGTACTAAAGTATTGCCGTGCAGTCTGATAACCAGACATAGTCCAGGTTTTATATAAGGAATCGCATGGATAACGAAGCACTAAAGATACCCAAGAAAAAGAAATTGGTCTCCCTGTGGGTAGAGTCGGAAGGTCAGGTGATTGCATCGGTTTTTTTGCAGATGGAGTCCGACCGCCACAGCGGAGAAGAGACTCCCCAGGAAATCTTCAATCAGCCCGAGACCTTCATGGTGGTCCTTAATGAGGACCCCCAGGAAGCGCGTTTTTATCATGTGGCTCGTATTATCCGGATCGAATACCACGAGGATAAGCAACCCGAGGCTGCGGGAGAGTTGACCGAATTAGCCTGTCGTCTGACCCTCCGGGACGGCTCCGAGGTGGAGGGCGTTATCCGTGAATTTCTGCAACCCGAGCATCGCAGGCTTTATGACTATATCAACAAGGCCGAGCTGCGATTTATCAAGCTCTATGAGAGTGAAGACCAGGTGATCCTGGTCAATAAAGATCACATCGTCAGGGTTTTACCCCTATAAAAGGATAAGAATTCAGTGGCCCTGGGGATCATAGATAATTTTCGTGTCGGTCGGCTGATAGAGCAGGTGCTTGCCGCGCCCAGCGCCGATAGCCCCAAGGCCAAGGCAGCGATAGAAAAGCTCAAGGAGATTGGCAAGCCCGCAATACCGCAGTTGGTCGAGGCACTGGGGACCACCGATAAGTCCCAGACCCAGACCTTCACCATCATTCTTGCCAAGCTGTTGAATAATAGTACCTTGCCCCTGTACACCAAGGGGCTCGCTGAGGCCTACCCCAGGGT
>JANTGN010000095.1 GCA_024762895.1 Thiotrichales bacterium | reverse complement strand
AAAAGCCCCTCCTAATGCGGGGCTTTTTATTGAAAGTTATTAGATCATAGCCAGTAGTAGTCATTCATTACCAAGGTACTCAAAGTCTGCTTAGTCACTAAAACGGACAAGGGGTAACGTTCTGTAACATATAGGATTTCAGGGTGTTGATCATTCACCCCATACTTCAACGAGATAATCGACAAAGGCCCTGACTTTTGTTGAAACGAGCTTGCTATACGGGTACACGGCATATAGGCCTGTAGCAGCATGAGCGTATTCATCCAGCACGGTCTTCAAACGCCCATTATTGATTGCATCACTAACCATAAAACTGGGGCCAATAAAGACGCCACTCCCATTTAATGCCGCATTCATTAACAGGTTCCCGGCCTCGGCGCATAAATTCCCCTGAACCTTTACCCTGAACTCTTTTCCCTTGGCACCCCTGAAACTCCAGATATCAGATTTCTGTACCTGTGAATAAATCAGGCAATTATGATCATCAAGCTCTTCTGGATGTGTTGGCGTGCCGTGCTTTGCAAAATAATCTGGAGACCCACAGACATGAAAACTGCAGGGCATGATTAATCGCGCGATCAGGCTTGAGTCTTCAAGTTTCCCAACACGCAGAGCAATGTCTATGCCTTCCTCCACCAGGTCTATAAATCGACCTGTTACATGTACATCCAGTTCCAGTTTTGGATATTTCTGCTGAAAATTTTGTAGCAGGGCCGGCAATAACGAAATCGCAAGACTCTCAGGTACAGAAATACGCAAACGCCCCTGGGGTTCGCTTTGCAAGGGCAGAACAGACTGCTCTGCTTCGCGCGCTTCCAACATAATCCGCCTGGCGTAACTCGCAAAGACCTCGCCAGCCTCAGTCAGGTGCAAACGCCGGGTGGTGCGATGAAGAAGTTGCACCCCCAACTGCTGTTCCAGTAGGGAAACCTGCTTACTAACAACCGGCTTGGATATGCCCAGGGCCTGGGCCGCAGCGGTAAAGCTGCCATTTTCGACCACAGCTGAAAACGTCTCTATATAGCTAAGCGCGCCCATATTGATTAATTATTTGAAACAATAAGTTTCTTTTTAGCACGATTATGTTCTGAATAAAAGCATATAAGCTCTTACTCAAGACGAATCGAATCTAGTAACACTCTTGGTTCACTAGAGAAACCACCACTTTGACTGAGTATTTGGGAGAAAACCGATGCTAAAAAACACTACAGATCGTTACGGACTGGTTGCTAAAGGGTTCCACTGGCTGATTTTTCTAATGCTTACCTTCTCAATTATTGCGGGAAACTTTCTAGCATCTATGCCAAAAGGCCCTGAAAAGCTCCAAGCCGCAGGAATGCATAAATCATTTGGCGCCATTCTGATAATGCTCATTCTGTTGCGCCTGGGTTGGCGTCTCATAAATGAGACGCCCAAACTTCCAGAAGGAACGACATCTATACAGGCAATACTGGCCAAGGGTATGCATTGGGCACTTTACGGTCTGATGCTTGCCCAGCCATTGTCAGGAATTCTGATGACCCAGGCCTCTGGATACCCTGTGAGTTTCTTTGGTCTTTTCCAGTTCCCTACCTTTCTTGATAAAGACCCATCGGTTGCGAAGTTCTTCCTTGGTGTACATGGAACAGTATGGATTTTGCTGGTTGTTGCAGTACTTGGTCATATTGGCGCAGCCCTGCACCACCATTTCATCAAGAAAGACAATGTTCTTAAGCAAATGACCGTCGGTGCATAAATAGCATCTTACGGCAATTCATAATCATATTGAGGCTAAGAAGATGAAACACATATTAGTAAGAGTATTTGCCATAGCAGGCATTCTGTTTTCATCGCTCGGCATGGCGGAGAATTTACCTCTCAATGAACCTATGGGCGGCGAGCCGTTCGGGCACAGCGTTAAGGAAATTGGTAACGGCCTGTATGTCTTTCGTTGGTGGGTATATCGGAATGTCTTTCTGGTGACCGATGAGGGAGTGATTGTCACCGACCCGTTAAACCCAAAGGCTGCAGATCTGTTAAATGAAGAAATCAGGAAGGTTACTGACAAGCCTGTGAAGTATGTCGTATATAGCCATAACCATCATGACCATATTTCAGGAGGCAACATCTTCAAACAGCAGGGTGCCACCTTCGTAGCACATGAAAACGTTCTTAAAGAGCTAGGTGACCATCCCAGTGCTGTTGTACCAGTCCCCGACATCACTTTTAACGACAGTTATACGGTTGAGCTTGGCGGTAGAAAAATGGAATTGCAGTATTTTGGTCCGAATCATGGTGAAAGCCTGGTAGTGATGCGACTTCCTGAGGAAAAAATTCTGTTCATAGTAGATATAGTAACACCACGCAGAGTAGCATTCAGGACTATGCCAGATTTCTGGCCAGATGAATGGATCAGGTCCCTCAAGGAAATAGAAGCAATGGACTTTGACTATGTCATATCCGCCCATGGTCCTGCGAATGAACCAGCCATAGAGAAAGATACAGTTGTTGCTGAACAGCGTATCTACCTGCAAGATCTCATGGCGGCAGTGAAGGCCGAATTTGATAAGGGTACGCACAGTCCGGACAAATTACGGAAAATTGTAAAACTGCCTAAATACAAAAACTGGCGTTCCTATAATGAATGGTTGCCAATGAATATTGAGCGCATATGGGCTTATTATCATATGGCCTGGTAGTAGCTAGCCATGTGGGCAAGCTGTTGCCCAGGAATTCGCCCTGTTAAATACGACGGGGTAACGCAGGAGAAACTATATATGTCTAATCCAGTAGTCGCTGACAACAAGCCTGTTAAGGTCATGCTTTCAAAGGGCCAGGAATATCATTTCTGCACCTGTGGGAAATCTAAAAGCCAGCCATTCTGCGATGGTTCTCACGTAGGTACATCATTCAATCCCAGGGTGATTGTTGCAGGTGAAGACGGCGAAGCCTATTTATGCGCATGTAAACATACAGGGAACACCCCTTTCTGTGACGGTACGCATAAACAGTTTAGTGATGAAGATGTTGGCAAGGAAGGCCCAGGCATAAAATCTCAGGCATCGGATATTCCCGTTGCGATTGCCACACCAGAAGAACCGACCGTTGAATTTATTCATCAGCTGGCAAGGGACGGATTGTCTCACTTTGGTCATCATGGCCCTATGACTTCAATGGGCGTCCCACGTCATCAGCTACCTCATTGGGACGACCTTCAGATAATGGTAGCCCAGATGGCTGCCAAGCCCCTGATGGAAGATGCGGCCGTTACTTCAGAACTCATTATCGGACCTGAATCCAGGAAGCCCTTAACATTAAAGATACCTCTCTTTGTTTCTGATATGAGTTTTGGTGCGCTTTCCGAAGAGGCAAAAATTGCTCTGGCTAAGGGCGCAGAGCTGGCGGGTACCGGAATCTGTTCTGGTGAAGGCGGCATGCTTCCTGAAGAACAGGAAGCGAACTCAAGATACTTCTATGAACTTGCCAGTGCCGGCTTTGGTTATAAGGAAGGACTGCTAGAAAAGGTACAGGCCTTTCACTTTAAAGGTGGCCAGGGTGCAAAAACGGGCACTGGAGGCCATCTGCCTGGCACGAAAAACATAGGAAAGATTTCCCAGGTCAGGGGAATACCCGAAGGCCAGTCGGCGATATCCCCACCCACATTTAAAGATCTCTCTTCTGTGGCCGATTTTAAACGCTTTGCTGATCGGGTTCGAGAAGTTACAGGCGGCATCCCCGTTGGGTTTAAGCTCAGCGCAAACCATATTGAAAAAGATATTCAGTTTGCACTTGATGCCAGTGCAGATTACATCATATTGGATGGTCGTGGCGGCGGCACGGGGGCCGCGCCGGAGATGTTCAGGGACCATATCAGCGTGCCAACCATTCCAGCTCTTGCACGGGCACGTCGTTACCTTGATGAACAGGGTGCAAGAGGCCGTGTCACGCTCATCATTACCGGCGGTTTACGTGTGCCAACCGATTTTGTAAAAGCACTGGCGTTAGGCGCAGATGGAATCGCTGTTTCTAATAGCGCGATGCAGGCAATCGGCTGTGTCGCCGCCAGAATGTGTAATACGAATAACTGTCCTGCTGGAATTGCTACGCAAAAAGTGGATTTACGTCAACGCCTGAATATAGAGAAGTCGTCAGCACAGCTACATAACTTCTTTAATGCCTCTGTTGAATTAATGAAGGTTATGGCCCGTGCCTGCGGACACGATGATTTACATAAGTTTAGTAAAGAAGACCTTGCTACCTGGCATCGAGAAATGGCTTCTCTAGCCGGGGTAAGATATTCGGGTTTCGATCAAACAGGTCAGTAATTGCGATGACTTAAATGTGAATAATGTGTATTTTAGACAACATTTTGGTATTTGCTTTAGCGCAGTTGCGGACGATCTGAATCCTACCAAAGAACGTCCAAGGCAGGACAATTTCAGACAAATATTTGAATACCCACATCAGAACTAAATGGGCTTATCTATATCTTTGCTAGCTGAAAGCCTAACCGATCTAGTCGGGCAGTCTGTCAGAAAAATTCTACATAGCAGGTATTTAGTTAGTTGGAGAGAATGCACTAGATCGTTTGTATTTTTGAGTACCGCTTTCACTGCTAGCGGCTCCTGCCTAACTCAGTACTTGTACTTCCGTGTACGGCGCGCCTGACGGCGACTTACTTTTTGCAATGTCCGTCCATGGACATTGCCCTTCGGGGCAGCTAAAGCTGTCCTAATCTGCTCCCGGCAGATTAGTCTTGCTTGTCCAAGAGAACGACACCCTGCCACGGTGCTTAACGCTACGCACAGTGGAAAGGGGTCCAAAACAAAAGCCACTTCAAACCCTGTAGTGGCACCTGCTGGTTTGGGTGTTTTCTTTTGACTTTCCTCCCCCATGTATTAATGCCGAGCACCGCAGGCATTGGCGGATCAGGACAAAAGGTGTCTGAGCGGAGCCTTTTCCGCGAGTTCTTTTGGCCCCGCCAATGGTGAGGAGCACAGGGGACCGCTTGCGGCATTAATTTTAGGGGCGGCGTTTCTTTGCTTACTTTCTTGTTGCTGTAGACAAGAAAGTCAGTCGCCATAAAGGCGAAAAGCCAACTAAGAAATACTGAAAGAGCTAGTAAGATGCAAAGAACAAACTACCTACCGCTCAACTCCACCAACCACAACGTCAACCAGGGCACATAGGTAATCAACAACACCGCCACCAGCAATATCACCACATAAGGCAGGGTCGATACATAGATCTCGGTCAACGGCTTGTTAAAGCGATAGGCAGAAAGAAACAGGTTCTCCCCCATGGGCGGCATCAGGTAACCCAGTTGCATGTTGGCCATGAAGATCACCCCAAGATGAATGGGATGAATCCCATAGGCCGCAGCGATGGGTGTGATCAGGGGCACGATGACGATGATGGCCGAATAGATGTCCATCAGGGCGCCGACGATAATGAGCAAAACATTGAGGGCCAGCAGAAACACCAGGGGGGAATCGATCCATGACTGCGCCCACGCCAGGGCATGCATGGGCACCTGGGCAATGATCAGGTAATTGGTCAGCCCCAGGGCCACACCCAGGATGATCATGAATCCACCCACCATGGTGGCACTTTCTATCACTATACTCGGCAGGTCACGGCGTATACTCAGCTCTCTGAAGATCACACATTCAATAAACAGCGCATAGGCCACCACCAGGGCCGAGGCCTCCACCAGGGTGGCAAAGCCGCCAAAGATTCCGACCAGGGCGACAACCGGTAGTATGATCTCCCATTTTGCCTCCCAGAAGGCAGCACCGACTTCCTTCATGGTAAAGCTGGTTCGAGTGGCACCACTAAACCAGCCTTTGTAGGCACCCCAGGCGGCTACCACGATAACCAGCAACACACCCGGCAGGGCACCACCAATAAAAAAGCTGTCGAGTGACAACTCCGCATAATAGGCATAGAGAATAACCGGCAGGCTGGGTGGAAACAGTACGCCAATAGAACCCGAAACCGTCACCAGCCCGGTGGAGGTCTTCTCCGGGTAGCCGGCATTCATGAGCATGGGCAATAACAGCCCGCCCATGGCGAGGATGGTGATGCCCGACGCCCCGGTCAGTGGCGTGAAGAAGGCCAGCACCACCGTGGTGACGATGGCCAGGCCTCCCGGCATCCAGCCCACCAGGGCCGAAAAAAATCGCAGTAGACGCTTATGCGATCCGCCTTCGGCCAGGATATAACCCGCCAGGGTAAACAGGGGAATAGCCGGTAGCATGGGCGAGGTACTCATGCGATAGGATTCACCGGGTACCGCCGAGATGGGCGTCCCCTCTTCCCAGAACAACAACAGGGCAGCGCCGGCAATGGCGCTATAGATCGGCATACCCAGGGCCGTACCCACCAGCAAGATCAGGCCAAGCGGGAGGATGACACCTGTACTGGAAGGTAACCAGTCGGTTGCCAGTATGAGTGGGACCAGCAGGCCCAGTGCCACCAGCAGTTTGCCCCCCATCGTCTTTGAGGAATGCTTGATCAGGCGCCCGGTGATCAGTGCATAGCCCAGGGGCATGACGGTTGACACTACCCATACGGGCACGCCCCAGGCGACCTCGTCGCCCCATTCCCTATCTATCTGTACCAGCTGTAGACTCGCAACAAACAGAGTGCCGGTAACCGCCACGGCCAGAGCCGAGGTGAAGAGTCCAACGCGCCGCTGCCATCGCTCGGGCAGGAAGGTTGCTGTGGATAATGCGAGCAGGCGATCGGAACGTGCCGCCAGTGCAGCGCCAAGAAATGTGATCCATAACATCAGATGCTGAACGATGGGAATCGAACCCGGTATCCCCCCTTCCAGCCATTGCCTGCCGACAATCTCGATCAGGGGCAGGATACTCATTAAGGCCAGTACGGTGATGGCCAGGGCATTCTCTGATTTATGAAAGACAGTACGCAGGGTAGCTATCGAAAATTTATCAGGCATCAGGACATGCTCAGCCTGAGAGCTGGAGACTCTGGCTTCCCGTTTAGTAACAACTTACTGATGCTTTTGCTCATAGGCCTGGTCAAGGCGGATCACCTGATCAAAGATATCTGCCTCACACAACGTACCGCGTATCTTTGGGAAAGACTCATCGGTCAGAGTCTGCCAGTGGGCCAGGTCCTCCGTTGTCGGCACGATGACCTTAAGCCCCCTGGCCTGCATCTCCTTAACGGCCTCCTTGCTCGAGCTGCGTACCTCCTCCCTGAGGCCCTGCCCTATTGCCTGCGCTGACAAGAGCAGTTTTTCATGCAGCCTTGCAGGAATCTTTTTCCAGGTACTCGCACTGATAATGATCGCGGCATTCAGGGGTGCCCACTTGAAGTCGGTCATGTAGGGGGCATATTCGTAACTACGATCCAGCAGGGCAAATAAGGGCGGCACATCAATGGCCTCGATCAGCCCGGTCTGCAGGCCGGTCAGCATATCCGTCGTGGGAAGTGGCACGACATTAAATCCCAGCTCTTTGAGTATCCTTTCGGTGTCCGGGTCTCCCGATGAGATCCAGAGCCGAAGCTTTCTGAGATCCTGCGGGGTACGAACGGCCTCCTTGGTAAAAAAATTAACCCAACCACCCTCGGTCCAGGTCAGCACCTTGTAGCCTTTTTTTTCCAGACGCGCCTCAACAATGGGTGAGATACCAGCCCGAACGTAGTCAAAATTTTCGTAGGAATCAAATAGCAGCGGCAGATTCAGGCAATGTATGCTGTCATCCACCATTGGCAGTCCCGAGCCCGAGACGGCAATGGCATCCAGTCCACGACGCTGGATCTTACGTACCATCTCGCCCTCGCCACCCAGTACCCCACCGGGATAGATGCGCAGCTCGAGCTGTCCGTCGGATAGATCACGCCAGTCCTGTTTGAGACGTAGCAGGGCATCATGCCAGGCGGAACCCTCGGGGGCGATGGAGCCCATCTTAATAATCAACTTGCCTGCACTGGCCATGGGCATTATCAGGCAAAGCATCAGCCCCAGGATGAATGGTATTCGTTTCTTGCCTTTCATTTTCCCTCCCCCTGGAAAATGACTTCAATCATAGTCTGAAGTGTTATAAAAATAACTCATCGATCTGATCCAGCAACCACTGTGCACGCCGCTGGGCAATCAGATTTAATAGACGATTGTCCGGGTCGATATCCGGATCTATGGCCAGGGCCCGGGTCATCAGGGCCTTAAATTTATCTCTTTGTTGTTGAGGTATAGTCACGGCCTCGGCATAAGCCAGGTACAGGCTTGCACGGCGTCCCTGTGACAGTTGCTCAGCCCGCTCAAAATAGTGCCGCAGACGATCATAATCCATGGTGCCACGCCGTGCTGCCGACCAGCTGATCCCAAATTCATACAGGGAACCCTCATTCCATTCAGGATCCAGTGCCAGGGCCTTATCAATCAGGGCATCCACTTCGGGCAGACGGGCCAGCATCGACATGTCCTGTTTAGATACGGAGATCGCCATTCCCAGCGAGGCCGCTGTCCAGTATAAGTGGGACAAATCTCTTTCCTTTTGTGTACCGTCAATCATTGCCATTGCGGCCTGCGGATCGTTCTGTAGCACATCACCTATACCTGGATAGGCCAACTCCAGCGCGCGCAGGGCATAACCATGTGCCCTGAGGTAAAGATTCTGTGCCCTTTTTCTGTAGGCACGAGCCTGGTCTATATCCTTGTTAGCAGCCAGCTCGGCATCAAAATGCACATAGCCATAGGTATACAGCATGAAACCTCGGCTTGCGCTCATTAACAGACCCGGATGATTGGGTGCTTCCTGCAACAGGCTTTCGGTTAACTTGAGCCCAAAGGGCAGGGCCTCACCCACCAGTTCGATATCGTTATCGCTTTCATAGACGGAAGCGCCCGTACCCAGGACATCGCCTACGGTATTGACGGCCATTTGTTTCATGGAACAGGCCGAGCTAAGGAGCACCATCAGCACAGTAATGATGAGGTATGAAAGGTGGCGATTCATGGACTTAGACCTTAGCACAATCCCTGTTTCATTAAATTGCTTTCATGTAGAAAGACTATTCACGCAGATCATTCGCGACGAATCCATGACCAGGATCAAAAGCGCCTAAATTATTGGGCTGAATACAAAAAGCCCTGCTCTAGAACCATGAGCTGGCGTAAAACTATTACCCGGTTCAGGCCATGAGTAGTGGGCTTAAAACATCCAGCTTTCGACATTGTCTACCTCGGTCTGTTGATCGAGTCGCTGCATACCCTTAACACAACGTATGATCAACCAGACCATGACCAGTAGCAGGATGAAATAACCGATCAGCACAAAGACAGTCAGGAGACCTATCAGGCTATAAAGTATGCCGATCCAGAAGGTTCGAATCTGGTAACGGAAATGGCTGGCCAGCCAGTCTGTCTGTTT
>JANTGN010000094.1 GCA_024762895.1 Thiotrichales bacterium | reverse complement strand
GACAGGGTGGCAGGGGTTTCTCCCTGGACCTGTTCCATATCCAGCCTGGCCAGGGTATCGGTCAGCCCCAGTGTTTCCGCCTGTAACCTGGCTGAGCCTGCCAGGGTCTGGCTAATGCCCGGCCATAGTTCTTGTATCTGGGGCATGAGTTGCTGGCGGATAAAGTTTCTGCGTAATCGTAGATCAACGTTGCTTGGGTCCTCGATCCATTCCAGACCCTGTGCCCGAGCATAGTCCTCGATTTGGGACCGCGAGACCTCCAACAGGGGACGACCATGCCAGCCTTTAGCGAAGGGGGCCCAGGCAGGCATGGCTGCAAGGCCCGCTGATCCGGCCCCACGAAATAACTGTAACAGCAGGGTCTCGGCCTGATCGTCCTGATGATGAGCCGTCAGCAAGGCCTCTCCCTCGCCCAGGTGCATGGCCATGGCCTCATAGCGGGCTTTTCTGGCACCTGCCTCGGGGCCCTCCCCCTGTTTAGGCCGGGCATCCACATGATAGACATCCAGAGGGATATTCAACCCCGTGCAAACGTCAAGACAATGTTCGGTCCAGGCATCGGCCTCTTCAAGCAGACCATGATGAATATGAATGGCACGTACTGGAGGTATCTGGTCCCTGATCTGACCAAGCAGATGAAGCAGGACATGGGAGTCCAGCCCCCCACTGTAGCCGGCATGGAGTATCTGAGCGGGTGGAAGGCGACGGATTCTCTGTAATAACCAACCAGGCTCAAGCCTCATGCTGCGCTTACTGACCTTCCTTGAAATTACCGTAACTCATCAGGCGGTGATAACGCTGATCCAGCAGTTTATCGATGCTGGAACTTTGCAACCGATCTAGGGCGCTACTCAGGGCATCACGGATGTTTTTGCAGGTGGAGTCAAAATCGCGATGGGCACCGCCCAGGGGCTCTGGAATGATTTCGTCAATCAGGCCGAGTTCCTTGAGGCGTTCGGAGGTGATTCCCAACGCCTCGGCGGCATCAGAGGCCTTCTCGGCGCTCTTCCAGAGTATAGAGGCACAGCCTTCGGGGGAAATCACGGAATAGGTGCTGTATTCCAGCATCATGGTGCGGTCCCCTACCCCAATGGCCAGGGCACCACCAGAACCACCCTCACCAATAACGGTACAGATGATCGGGGTCTTGAGTTCACTCATGACAAACAGGTTGCGCGCGATCGCTTCACTCTGGCCACGTTCCTCGGCCCCAATCCCCGGATAGGCACCCGGTGTATCAATAAAGGTCAGGATGGGAATCTGAAAACGCTCTGCCATTTCCATCAGGCGCTTGGCCTTGCGATAGCCTTCCGGTCTGGGCATACCAAAGTTACGGCGAATTTTTTCTTTGGTATCTCGGCCCTTTTGCTGACCAATGACCATAACGGGCTGCCCATTAAATCGCGCCAGTCCGCCTACGATGGCGGGATCATCCCCATAGGAACGGTCGCCATGAAGCTCCTGAAAATCGGTGAATATATGCTCGATGTAATCCAGGGTATAGGGACGACGGGGATGACGCGCCAGCTGGGCCGTCTGCCAGGGCGTCAGCTTACTGAATATCGATTCAGTCAGCGTCTTGCATTTGGCCTGAAGCTTGCCGACCTCTTCATTGATATTGATGTCAGAATCGTCTGTCAGGTAACGAAGTTCTTCGATCTTGGCCTCAAGTTCGGCAATTGGCTGTTCAAAATCTAGAAAATCCGGATTCATATACTGGCCATCATGTGACATTCGGGAAAAAACTATTATGCCAGATCAAAACCGAAAATGGTTCATTAGGGCTATGTCAGTTCCAAATTACTTGATGATCCCGTCTGAAACGTGGATGGATCGAGAGCTGCGCTCACTTTCCCCCTGAAATAGAGATCTTCATTCATCAATCATCACCAAAAACGTCCATGAGGCCTTAGGCGCAATGCCTGTTCAGCCATGCCTGGGTTGAGACAGGTCCAGCGCTTTAAGAAAGAGGAGGGCCAATAGGAAAACTATTTAATTTTTCTCAGCGGCGGCTACGCGATTTCTGCCCCCTTCCTTGGCCCTGTACAGGGCCGCATCGGCATCAGCCAGGATCTCGTCATCAGACCCACCCTGAGTTTGCATGGCAACACCAAAACTGCTGGTAACCTTGCCGACACCCTCAAAATCGTGATCTTCAATAGCAACGCGGATGCGCTCAGAAAGTTCGATTGCTCCTGCCAGATCCGTATCGGCGCAGATCACCAAAAATTCTTCACCGCCCCACCGCCCGGCCATATCGGTAGCCCTGACGACCCTTTTCACAATAGAGGCTATATCTTTCAGGACGACGTCCCCTGCCTGGTGACCATAGGTGTCATTGACCTTTTTAAAGTGATCTACATCGAACAATATAATCGACAAGGGTCGCTGATAGCGATTGCCACGCTCTACCTCAATGAGGAGGGTGTTATCCAGTTTCAGGCGGTTATAAAGTTGTGTCAGCGAATCTGTAACAGAGATTTCTTCTATGCATTTCTTATCCGTAATATCCTGACGAACAGCGATATAGCCGGTGATTTTGCCCTCGATATCAACCTGTGGCTCGATATTCACGTCGACCCAATAGGCACTGCCGTCCTTAGCCCGATTCTTGATCTCACCTCTCCATGATTGCCCCTGTTTGATCGTTTTCCAGAGATCTTCATAGATCGAGTTCGGCATGTCCGGGTGTCGAACGATGCTATGCGGGCGACCTATGAGCTCAAACTCGTCATATTGTGAGATTCGGCAAAAGGCATCCGAGGTATAACGGATAATTCCATGCTCATCCGTATGTGAAGTAATGACATATTTATCCACCAGATCTACATACCGCTGCAGATCATCCCGGGCCGTACTCAGCTCTTCCGTACGTTCCTGTACTGTTTTCTCCAGGTTCTGATTGGATGCAAGCAGGGCATTCTGTATTTTTCTGATATGCAGGAGCACCAAAATAGAGGCAATGAGCGTAATCCCGATGGCAATAGTAGTCAGGGTATAAGTTCTTTTCCTGGTTTTACTCGCCTTGCTGAGTGCCTTCCTGGTCAACTCCTCTATACTTTTCTGTTCTAAGGCTATTAGCTCACCGAACGAATCGACCATTCTTCCCTGCCCTGGCAGAACGGTTTCATAAAGGATATTGCGGGCCCGCAGACGGTCTACAGGATTGTTACTCATGGCAAGTTCAACAGCCAGCCTTTGTGCTGGCAAGATTATTCGTACAATTTCCGGATGTACCTGCAGGACAATCTGACGCTCGACACTGGTAAGCTCCTGGCTGAGCAACTCTTCACGCAATACGGCAAAACGGCCTGCCAACCGATCCAGCTCGAGATTCAATTCATCCTGTTCAAAGGGGTCGTCTATATCAATAATCTGGTTAGTGATCCGCGACCGTGCGCGTGAGATCTCCATGAGTTGACTATTAAGACGCATCTTGTGACTGGACTGATTTCCTTCGATGATGACACTCTCTGTTTCGTTCAGAAAATTCACATAATCAAAAGAAAGAAGGAGTAATAGATAGAAAAAGATAAATAGTGTTGCCCCGACCAGGGGAAGGACGCTAGTACCAGAAAATACTCTTTTGGCGAAATTCATATTAGCTAATGCTTTTAATCACATTAAAATGGTTGGTTTTTTGCTAACTTATATAAAATGAAATTAAAACACCAGTTTGTTTGTGACGAGACTTAATAAAGTACCAGGAGCAATGGGAAAAAAGGACATTCTATAATCATTCAACAGATAGCTGAGCAATATAAGAATTCACTTATTATTTCTAAGGAACATATCTCATGGTGTTGATGGGAAACACTATACGATTGAATGTCCAGCTAATCGCCCTGTCGAAGCTCCATCTGAAAAATTCTAATTCAAATTATTTCTGTAATGCATTGGAGTTGAATCGGTCCAATGCATAAATGCCCTTATGAAATTTGATGGACTTGAGTAATGGAGTCTTTGGGAAATTTCATTAATTGTCCTGGTTCCTATCATAGTGTGCCGCATAGATGAGTTGTTCAAGTTCGGCTAACAGGATTAAGGCCTCAAACGAGGCCATCCTGATATTGCTATTGTCCCCTGTGATCTCTAACCGACAGGCGTTATAACTGAATCCAACAACAGCAAAGACAACGCTAAATAACGGTAAGTTAATAAACCCTTAATCGACGCTCAAGGCCCATAGCTTGCCAGGTGTTAACTTAGGATTAGGAAAAATCCCATTAAAAGCACTTTCGTAGTTGAGGCATAATAGAAACCTTTCACTTAGCAAATATCAGGTTCACCGTCACCGGAACCGCCGTGCTGATAGAGGGAAGTTTGGCCACATTCCTCAGGGCCTCGACCCCCTTTCCCAGCGCAAAATCATCCGCATTGACAATCAGGGGCTCTATCGTCGAAACCATGACCCTGTCGCCTGACAGTCTGGTTACCTGAAAAGTAGAATCGATCATTTTCTGATGCCCATGTAAAGTCAGGGTGAGCTTCTGGGATTGCAGGGCACTATCGCCAGGTTTCATATTATTCACCTGGGCAATATCTACCTGCGTTGTAACATTGGCCTGCGGAAAAAGATCGACCTCAAACAACATGGATTTCATTCGGTCGTCACGTATCTGGATCTTGGTCTGGACACTGGAAAGATTGATATTGACTGTTGCCTCACCATTTTTTTTCAGGACGCCGTCCATTTCACCAAAATGATTAATCTCGGCGATCTTGGATTTTTTAATCGAAACAAAGTGGATACTTGATGCTTCATTATCCAGTTGCCACTCGGCTGAGGCGACACAGGCAATACTCGAAAACAGGAATACCAGTAATATCCTTTGGAAGATTGTGGCTTTCATATCCTTACCTCTGATGGTTTTTTATCATTTTTTAATCAGGGGACTGGAGGACCTTCATGATCAACCGGCTCTCCATTTCCCTCTAATCTCATCAGTATAGTCGAGTAACTCGTTTTCATGGCCTCGGTATTGGTATTAGCCTCAAACCAGGGAAGCCCATGGGTCTCCAGTAGACTGAGTACGTTTTTTAGTGACTGCTTATTCAGGGTTTCATCATCGCTGAAGGGCCACCATTTATCAGGCATCGTGGTCAGCCACCAGGATAGCCAATGGTCGGTGTCGGGTAGGACGTATTTAAAAAATCTGGTTCGAATGGATTCTCGTAGTGGCCCCAGCCTTTGCCGATACTCCATTAAACAGTCAAATTCTCGGGGATGACCTGAATGTGTGCCATTGGGATCATGGTAGACAGGATGATAAATGGCTAAATTGACGGTAAAGGTCCCTTCAGCACCCCGTACACCGGGTTGAAATTGGATGATCTGTGTACATTCGCCAGACTTGCGATAGAAACCACGAGTGCGCGCGTAATAGCTGAAATTGTAGTTGTCTAGCGCAGGCTTGATGAATGTAATCAGGCCATGTTCGAGGGCCCTTATCCTTGCACTCTTAACCATTCGCTCTCTTCTTCCCGCTTGGGTAATCCATTGGTATTAGCTGTTCGAATCAGGGCCTGGAATAAGTTCGCTTTTAACTAATCGTAACGCAGACGTACCTGTTCCTTGCCTAATACGTCACCCAGGCGATGCATTAACTCGTCGGTGGGTTGTATCTTCCACTCATCGCCCATTCTGAGTACGGCCGCGGCATCCCGCCCTTGGTATTTGATATAGACATCGCATTTACCCTCCCGATATGGCGTGAGGGCCTTTTGCAGTTGATGGATAAGACCATTCTGGGTCTGTTCTGGGCGAACATCCAGGATCAGGCGCCTTGCAAACTGGGCACGGGCCTGGTCGATGTCGAAACATTCCTGGGCGCGTATGGAATAACCATTATTACGTTCGTCGAAACTCATGCCCCCTTTTACGATCAAAACACGATCCGCTACCAGGAGATGCTGCCAGGTCTCAAAACTATCGGCGAACATGAGGATATCCACCCGACCGGATTTATCATCCAGGGTGACCACGGCCCACTTACGGCCATCATTATTAGTCCGCACCCTGATCCCGATAATGAGCCCGGCCACGGTCACTTCCTTCTTCTGGGCCCGGTAGCCGGCCTCGGGGTCTGGCCGCTCCATCTCCAGGTCACCCAGTCGTTGCCCGGTCACGGCCTTGAGTTCGTCCAGATAACGCGTGATGGGATGACCGGTGAGATAAAGTCCCAGGGTCTCTTTTTCCGAGGCCAGGCGGAATTCCTCTTCCCACTCTGGCTGCTGTGGAATCACCGCCTCCACGGTCTCGGAGGTAATCACCTCGCCAAAAAGATCATCCTGGCCGGCGGTCTGATCACGGTGGGCCTTGTCGGCGATCTTCAGGGCCTCGGGTACGCCGGCCATGAGGCTGGCACGGTTATGGCCCAGGCTGTCCAGCGCGCCGGCCTTGATCATGGCCTCCAGGGTGCGCCTGTTCAGCTTGCCGGTCTCCAGGCGGCTGCAGAAGTCGGCTAGCCCACCGAAACAACCGTTCTGTTCACGGTCCTCGATCAGGCCCTCGATGGCACCCTCGCCCACCCCCTTGATGGCACCCAGCCCATACAGGACGGTCTTATCGTCGACGGCGGCAAAGGCATAATGAGATTGATTGATATCCGGCGGGATGACCTCCAGCCCCATACGACGGCATTCCTCGATCAGGGTCACGACCTTGTCGGTGTTATCCATATCGGCCGATAAAACGGCGGCCATAAAGTAGGAGGGATAATGAGCCTTGAGCCAGGCAGTCTGGAATGACAACAGGGCGTAAGCAGCCGAGTGGGATTTGTTGAATCCGTACCCTGCAAACTTCTCCATCAGGTCGAAGATGTAGTTGGCCAGGTCTTTATCAACATCGCGTTTTATCGAGCCTTCCAGGAAGATCTCACGCTGCTTGGCCATCTCTTCGGGCTTTTTCTTACCCATGGCACGGCGTAACAGGTCAGCACCGCCTAGAGAATATCCGGCCAGCACCTGGGCAATTTGCATGACCTGTTCCTGGTACAGGATGATGCCGTAGGTAGGCTCTAATATGGGCTCCAGGTCGGGGTGCGGGTAATCGATCTCTGCACGGCCGTGTTTACGATTGATGAAGTCATCCACCATGCCCGATTGCAACGGACCGGGACGAAACAGGGCCACCAGGGCCACGATGTCCTCGAAGCTATCGGGTTGCAGGCGCCGTATCAGGTCCTTCATTCCCGCTGATTCCACCTGGAAGACGGCCGTGGTCTCCTGGCGCTTGATCATCTCGTAGGTCTCAGAATCGTCCAGGGGCAGGAGGTTGATATCCAGCGCTTCCTCACCGAGGTCTTTTCGCACCCGGTTAATGGCCTGGACCGCCCAGTCGATGATGGTCAGGGTGCGCAGGCCAAGGAAGTCGAACTTGACCAGGCCTATGGCCTCGACATCGTCCTTATCGAACTGGCTGACGACGCCCTGCCCGCCCGGTTCACAGTAGATGGGCACGAAATCACTCAGTGGCGAAGGCGCGATGACCACACCCCCGGCGTGTTTGCCGACATTGCGCGACAGCCCTTCAAGCTTACGGGCCAGATCAAGCAGCATCTGGACCTCTTCCTCGTCTTCATAGGCAGTCTTGAGATCCTCGGACTCGTCAAATGCCTTATCCAGGGTCATGCCGATCTCAAACGGGATCATCTTGGCAATGCGGTCGACGAACCCATAGGGGTGACCCAGTACACGTCCCACGTCGCGCACCACGGCCTTGGCGGCCATGGAACCATAGGTAATGATCTGTGAGACCTGGTCACGACCATAGTGCCCGGCCACGTAATCGATAACCTTGTCGCGATTATCCATGCAGAAGTCGATATCAAAATCGGGCATGGAGACACGTTCGGGATTCAGGAATCGTTCGAACAGCAGGTCATAACGCAGGGGGTCCAGGTCGGTGATCTTGAGCGCATAGGCCACCAGGGAACCGGCACCCGATCCACGCCCTGGCCCCACTGGGATGGCATTGTCCTTGGCCCAGCGTATAAAGTCGGCCACGATCAGGAAGTAACCCGGGAATCCCATCTGAATGATGACGCCCAGCTCGATCTCCAGGCGGTCCTCATAGGCCCTGCGCTGTTCCTGGTAGTCCTCGGCCTCCTTGTCCAGTAGATAGGGCAGCCGCTCTTCCAGCCCCTCATGGGCGAGCTGACGGAAGTATTCGTCCTCGGTCAGGCCCTCGGGTATGGGGAACTGGGGTAGATAGTAGGTGCCAAATTCCAGGGTCAGGTTGCAACGCTTGGCGATCTCGACGCTGTTGGCCAGGGCCTCGGGGATATCCTCGAACAGTGCGCACATCTCTTCTTCGCTGCGCAGATACTGTTGCTCGCTGTAATTTCGAGGCCGATTACGATCGTTCAGGACACGACCATCGTGAATACAGACCCGCGCCTCATGGGCCTCGAAGTCTTCTGGTTTGATGAAGCGGGCATCGTTGGTAGCGACCACCGGCGTACCGGTTCTTGCCGCCAGGTCTACGGCCGCATGAATATAGCGTTCTTCATTCTCACGTCCGGTACGCACCAGCTCGAGGTAAAAGCGCTCCGGAAATAACTGACGCCAGCGCTGCAGACCTTGTTCGGCCTGCTCCAGGCTATCGGTGATCAGGGCTCGCCCGATATCCCCTTCCCTGCCACCCGAGAGCGCAATCAGCCCCTCGGTCTGACCTGTGAGCCACTGGATATCGATGGTCGGCAGGGCGCCATGCTGACCTTCCAGATAGGCCTGTGATATCAGACGGGAAAGATTCAGATAGCCGGTTTTGTCCTGGCAGATCAGGGTCAGGCGATAAGGCGAATCCTCACCCTTTTCGGGTTTAATCAGGATATCGGCCCCGGTAATGGGTTTGAGGCCCTGGGCCATCGCTGCGCGATAAAACTTGACCAGCCCAAATAGATTGCACTGATCGGTAATCCCAATGGCACTGCCGCCACTCTCGGCAACGGCCTTCATGAGCGGCTTGATACGAATCAGGCCATCGACCAGTGAGTACTCGGTATGCAGCCGAAGGTGGACGAAACGTGGATCGCCCATAATCAGAGTTTACTACCTGTAGCCTGGCGTTCCAGGGCCTCACGGACGGGTCGAAAGCTACGTCGATGCTCGGCGCAGGGCCCCTGTTCGATGAGTATGGATCGATGCTGGGCGGTGGGATAGCCCTTATGTTGATCGAAGCCAAATTGTGGATAGCGCTCATGCAGCACCAGCATCTCAGCATCGCGCTCGACCTTGGCCAGAATAGAGGCGGCACTAATGACCGGCACCTTGGTATCCCCCTTGATAATGGCCTCGGCCGTACAGGGCAGATCGGGCAGCTTATTGCCGTCCACCAGGGCATGATTCGGTTGTACTGTTAGCGCCTGTACGGCACGGCTCATCGCCAGCAGGCTCGCCTGCAGGATATTGATTTCATCGA
>JANTGN010000093.1 GCA_024762895.1 Thiotrichales bacterium | reverse complement strand
GCGAAGCAAATTCAACTAGTTATATTCGACGTCGATGGCGTCCTCACGGACAGCACCCTGTTTCTGGGTGATGATGGTCAGGAATACAAGGCCTTTAATTCTAAAGATGGGCACGGCATGCGCATGCTCCAGGACAGTGGTGTTGAGATTGCCATCATCACAGGCCGCACGTCCAATGTGGTCAACCTGCGCATGCGCGACCTGGGCGTGGAACGCGTAATGCAGGGGCATCGTGCAAAATTACCTGCCTTTGAATCCCTGCTCCAGAATACCGGACTCAAGCCCGAAGAGATTGCCTATGTTGGCGATGACGTCGTTGACCTCCCTGTGATGACTCAGGTGGGTCTTGCGATCGCCGTAGCAGACGCCCACGACTGGACCAAGCGACATGCTCACTGGATTACCAGTCGCCCCGGGGGCCATGGTGCAGCGCGTGAAGTCTGCGAACTGATCATGGAGGCAAAAGGCACCCTCGAAGTCCACCTCAATAGCTACCTATAGTGATCATTCGAATTACATCCCTTGCAGGAGTGATCCTTGTCGTAGTCATCTTCAGTCTCTGGATGCACGATCTGGCCAGAGACCTTGAGCAAAAACCCCTGGATGAACTGGAGGATGTGCAGGATTTTTTCCTGGAGTCTTATCAAATCAACGTGACCGACGAGTCAGGGCGACTCCAGTACCAGGGTTCGGGTAAACAGATGGGCCATTGGCAAAATTCCAAAAAAATAACCCTGGAAGAACCCCTGTTCATCATTCACCAGGAAAAAGGCCCTCCGATTCAATTACGTTCCGACCGCGCCGAGGGTAGGCCGGATGGTGATGAGGTCTATCTGCTGGGACAAGTTCAGCTCGATCGTGAGGCCTTTGGGGATAACGACTCCATTCACGCAGTGACCCGGGATATGACCCTGTGGCCCAAGACCAGGCGTGGACATACGGACGCCCACGTCCATGCCGAAGGGAAAAAATACCAGGTGGATGGGGAAGGCATGACCGTCGACCTGCCGGCGGGTACACTGGAACTGCATAACAAAGTAAGAGGGGTTTATGAATACTAGACTGACAGGGTTTCTGATTTTTCTGCTACCCGCCCTTGCACTGGGACTCACCAGTGACCGTGACAAACCCCTGAATATTGAGGCCGATCAGGTCATCATCGATGATAAGAAAGGCACTATGGTCTACACCGGCAAGGCCCGCTTTACACAGGGTAGCATCGTGGTCACCGCAGACCAGGTTCAGATTTATAGTGAGGACCGCCGTTTTACCCGCGCCGTCGCCATAGGAAAACCCGCAACCTTTCAGCAGAAACTGGATGACGGCAAGGTCGTCAAGGCCAGGGCCAACCGGATGGAATATCGTGTCAAGGATGAACG
Source organism: Thiotrichales bacterium (assembly GCA_024762895.1). Classification (GTDB taxonomy): domain Bacteria; phylum Pseudomonadota; class Gammaproteobacteria; order J044; family J044; genus JANTGN01. Next base: position 8,093 of record JANTGN010000093.1, on the reverse strand, counting down.
ACTGGTACTGACAGAAAATGCCGAGGTCTGGCAGGACAAAAACCATATACGAAGCGACAAAATTGTTTACAGGCTGGACTCTCAGGTTATTGATGCCAAAGGGAAATCTGACGGGGGGCGCGTCAAGATCACGATCCAGCCCGACACCTTCCAGGAATCTCCAGAATGAGTCAACTAACCGCTAATCAGCTCATCAAGCGGTACCGTAAACGCACCGTACTTAATGGTGTATCGATCTCGGTCAATAGCGGCGAGGTGGTCGGCCTGCTCGGGCCAAATGGTGCGGGCAAGACCACCTGTTTTTATATGATCGTCGGCCTGATTCCTGTCGACGAAGGAGAAATATTCCTTAATAATCAGAATATAACCTCTTTTCCCATGCATGCCCGCGCGCGCATGGGGGTTGGTTATCTGCCGCAGGAGGCATCTGTATTTCGCAAACTGAGCGTCGCCAACAACATCATGTCGGTACTGGAACTTCGTAAGGAACTCTCCAAGGATGAGCGCCTCGAACGTCTGGAGAACCTGCTCGATGAGTTCCAGATTGGCCATATTCGTGACAATCTCGGTATCAGCCTCTCAGGGGGTGAGCGCAGACGTGTTGAGATCGCACGGGCACTGGCGACAGAACCGGACTTTATCCTGCTGGATGAACCCTTTGCCGGGGTAGACCCCATCTCCGTACTCGATATCCAGCGTATCATCACGCATCTGACCGACAAGGATATCGGGGTTCTGATCACTGACCACAATGTGCGCGAAACCCTGGGTATCTGCAAGCGGGCCTATATACTTGGTGAAGGCCAGGTCCTGGCACAGGGCTCCCCGGAACAGGTCCTGGCCGACGAAAAAGTTCGAGAAGTCTATCTTGGCAAGGACTTCAGCCTTTAATAATGAAATTCTAATGATGCCTTCTTTAGAAGACTCCCCTATAATTATAGGTGCATGGCTCTTATAAACTACAGACAATTACATCTACCTACGTTGAAGCACCTATTGGAGAGCAGAAACCGCTCAGGGCATTGCTGTTGGATGACTATTTACGCTAACGGGCCTGAGCCATGCTGAAACAGTCCATACAGCTCAAAATGGGTCAGAGCCTCACGATGACCCCACAACTCCAACAGGCCATTAAGCTGTTGCAGTTATCTACCCTGGAATTACAACAACAGATCCAGGAGGCCCTCGAAGAAAACCCCATGCTCGAGATTGCCGAAGACCAGGAGTCACCGGCTGATGGTAGCTCCGAGACAGAAACGGCGGCTGAGGCTACGGAGAATCTTCAGGATAGCAGTAATACAGGGGAGGCCCCGGATCGGGATAGCTCGGGAAACACCGAAGAGATTCCGGACGAGCTCCCCGTAGATACAGAGTGGGATGCCATCTACGACACCCCTGTATCCAGCCCCATGAGCTCTCGTGCGGCCGATGATGATGCCAGGGACTTCTACGAAAACCAGACCTCCGGATCAGAAAGCCTGCAGGAACACCTGCTTTGGCAACTCAACCTGACGACCCTGAGTGAAACCGATCGTGCACTGGCCACGACATTGATCGATGCGATTGATGAAGATGGCTACCTGAAGGAAGACCTGGAGAGCCTGCAACAGAATCTCACCAGCAAAGAGCAGGAAATTGAACTCGATGAAATCGAGGCCGTACTGCACCTGATCCAGCATCTGGACCCTATAGGCTGTGGGGCACGCGATCTATCCGAGTGCCTGGCAATCCAATTAAACCAATTGAACGAGGACACCCCGGGACTGGAGTCCGCCCGAGTTCTGGTCAGGGAGCACCTGGATTTATTAGGCAGTCATGACTATAAGCAGTTAATGCGTCGACTACGCATCAAAGAACCTGAACTCAAGGAAGTGGTTTCCCTGATTCAATCGCTTAACCCACGACCCGGAACACTGGTCAGTAGCCGGACAGTAGAATACGTTATACCGGATGTTTTTGTTCGTAAGAAAAATGGGAAATGGATGGTTGAACTCAATCCAGAGGTAGCCCCACGACTACAGGTCAACGCCCTGTATGCGGGCTATATACGCCGAGCTGACCAGAGTCCGGATAACACCTATTTACGAAACAACCTTCAGGAGGCCAGGTGGTTTATAAAAAGTCTGCAAAGCCGTAACGAGACCCTGTTGCGCGTTGCCTCTGCGATCGTCGAACATCAGCGCCCTTATCTTGAGTATGGCGATGAGGCTATGAAACCCCTGATTCTTCGAGACATCGCCGAACAACTGGAAATGCATGAATCCACCATCTCGCGTGTCACCACACAAAAGTATATGCATACCCCTCGCGGTGTACTGGAATTCAAATACTTCTTTTCCAGTCATGTCAGTACCGCAGATGGTGGCGAGTGTTCGGCCACGGCCATCCGCGCCATGATTAGAAAGATGGTTGAAGAAGAAAATATGGTCAAACCCCTGAGCGATAGTAAGATCGCGTCCATTCTGGTTGAAAGAGGTATTAATGTCGCCAGAAGGACAGTAGCTAAATACCGTGAAGCCATGATGATTCCGCCCTCTAACGAGCGGAAACGTCTGGCCTGAGGTTCAACCCCGAGACTTCATCCACAGGAGAAGCATAATGCAAATCAACATAACCGGTCATCACGTTGAACTTACCGACTCTCTGCGTGCATTCGTTAATGAAAAATTCGACAAGCTGGAACGTCATTTTGATCATGTTACCAATGTCCATGTCATCCTTACTGTTGAGAAAAATCACCAGAAAGCAGAAGCCAACATGCACCTGAGCGGAACCAAGGTATTCGCCGAGGCCGTGAATGAAGATATGTATGCCGCTATCGACAGCCTGACCGACAAACTGGACCGTCAGATACTCAAGCATAAGGAAAAGCTCAAGGATCATCATCGCCAGGAAGGTTCTCAACGCAAACATGCTGAGCAGACCATCGATTAAAGTATCCGCTATGAATATTGCTTCCCTACTCACAAATGACCGCGTGAAATGCGCCTCTGAGGCCAGTAGTAAAAAACGGCTGCTGGAGTTACTGGCTGATATGCTGGCCAGTTCTGACGACCAGCTTTCCTCATCTGCCGTGCTTGAAAGCCTGCATCATCGTGAACGTCTGGGAAGCACAGGCATTGGCCATGGGGTAGCCATACCCCATGGTCGGCTAGCCGGCATCGACCGCGCCTATGGCGCACTCATCACCCTCACTGAGGGTATTGATTATGATGCTCCGGACCATCAGCCAGTGGATCTATTGTTCGCCCTCATCGTACCGGAACAATCAACCGACGAGCATCTTCAGATTTTAGCCACCCTTGCCCAGTCCTTTAGTGACCCTGTCAGCACAGAGCAGCTACGACGTTGTCAAAATATCCAGGATGTACTGGAACTGACCGAGCAATGGATTGTTCAAAACGCAGCAGCCTGAATACACTTATTCAATCTCTTTGGTCTAAGCTCCTGTTAACATATTGATAATATCTGAGTTATGGACCGTACCCTGACTACACAGGACCTCTTTGACGAGGTAGATAAACACATACGTATTGAATGGCTAGCTGGCCGTGGCGGAAACGAACGTCTGCTACACCCCCCACATCGAGAACGCGGTGGCGGAGCCAGCTTGCTCGGGCACCTTAACCTGATCCATCCTAACCAGGTCCAGGTACTGGGCTCTACGGAATGTGACTATATCGCTAACCTCCGTAAAAACTCCCGGACAGATGCGTATGAACTCATATTCTCTGAAAGCACGCAGGCCATCATCATTGCCGAGAACCTGGAAATACCCAAAGATTTCATTCAGATGGCTGAAGCAGAACAGGTGCCTCTCTGGCGCACGCCGGCCAGTAGCTATGATGCAATTGCCATTCTTCGCTATGTCTTTACCAACCGGCTGGCGGAGAAGACCATCGAGCATGGGGTATTTCTGGAAGTTCTGGGCATTGGCCTGATGATTACCGGTGAAAGCCGGGTGGGTAAGAGTGAACTGGCCCTTGAACTAATATCAAGAGGGCATCGCCTGATTGCCGATGATGCCCCGCTTTTTGCACGTATTGCCCCTGACATCCTGAATGGGACAGCACCCCCCGTGCTACAGGATTTCCTGGAGGTTCGTGGCCTAGGTGTACTGAATATTCGATCAATGTATGGTGACAATGCCATTAAACTAAATAAGTACTTAAGACTGATTATTCATCTCACAGATTTTGATGAAAGCTATCAGAAGAAAGAAAATCGACTCACCGGAACCACCAGCGAACGAGATATCCTGGGGCTCAAGATGCCGGTTATCCACCTGCCCGTAGCACCTGGGCGTAACCTTGCCGTCCTGGTAGAGGCAGCAGTGCGTAACCATTTATTACGCATTAAAGGATATAATGCGGCCGAAGAACTGATCCAGCGGCAACAACGACAAATCGACATACAACAGACATGAAGTTACTCATCGTCAGCGGGCTGTCCGGCTCTGGAAAGACAGTGGCCCTGCATACCCTTGAAGATGAGGGTTACTATTGCATCGACAACCTGCCTCTGGGTCTACTGACCCCCTTTGTCAAACAATTACTTAGTCCCAGGCTCAAGGTCTACGACAAGGCTGCAGTAGGCATCGATGCCCGCAGTGGAGCAGAAGAACTGGAGCGTTTTTCTGAGATTTTAAATGAAATCCATGCCCTGGGTATTGAGCCAGAAATCCTTTTTTTACAGGCCGATGCGGATGCACTACTCAAAAGATTTAGTGAAACCCGCCGAAAACACCCCCTGACCAAAAAAGGGCTGCCCCTGGTAGAAGCGATTCACCTGGAGCGCTCATTACTCTCTACGATTGCACTACGGGCCGATCTGGTCATCGACACCACCCTGACTAATGTGCATCAGTTGCATGCCATGGTACGCGAGCGTCTGGGCAACAGGGACACCACCAAGATATCAATACTGTTTCAGTCCTTTGGTTTCAAACATGGCGTACCTACCGATTCGGACTATGTCTTTGATATCCGTTGCCTGCCCAATCCTCACTGGGTATCTGGACTACGTTCGCTCACCGGCATGGATACAGAGGTGGTAGACTACCTTCAGGGTCATAAAATGGTTGAAGAAATGTATGACATGATCGAACATTTTTTACAAACCTGGATACCACGCTTTGCCAATGAAAATAGAAGCTACCTCACCATATCGATAGGCTGTACAGGAGGACAACATCGCTCTGTCTATTTTGTCGAACGCCTGGCCGATGCATTCCGTGAAGACTATGGTGATTCCATTCATATACGCCATCGCGAACTGGTCTGAGGCCTGTTATGTCCGTTGGTATTCTCATTATTACCCATAACCGAATCGGTGAAGACCTGCTGCAAACGGCCTCCAAACTGTTTGAACCACTACCCATGACAGCAAAGGCCCTGGCTGTCCACATGAACTGCGACACTGAAATAATGCAGGAACAGGCAGAACAACTCAGGGACGAACTGGATAGCGGTGATGGCGTACTGGTTCTGACCGATATCTTTGGATCGACACCCAGTAATATAGCCTCGACATTACTGGCCTATGAAAATACGCATATGGTATCGGGCGTCAGTCTGCCCATGCTTGTGCGTATCTTTAATTATGCCCCTCTGACGCTTGGCCCCCTGGCTGAAAAGGCCGTCAGCGGTGGTCATGATGGAATCGTCCACTGCACGCTACCCGGCGACTGTCATGCTTAGCTCCGAAATCACCATCATCAATAAACTGGGGTTACATGCGCGTGCAGCAGCAAAACTGGTTGCCTGTGCATCAGAATTTAGCTGCAGCATTGAAATAGAAAAAGACAACCGACGCGTGAATGCAAAAAGTATTATGGGGGTCATGATGCTGGCTGCAAGCAAGGGTAGTCGGATCTCTTTGTTTATGGATGGGGAGGATGAAGCCGCTGCCTTGTTAAAACTGACTCAGCTCATCGACAATCGTTTTGGAGAAAACGAATAACCACTCTATAGTGGCATTATCACAGGCACCTCCGGTCTCTGAATATTCAATCTTATTCGCTGCTTGTCAGCTCGCCTGAATCAATCTGTGATATAGTCCGCCACACACTCAGTCCAGCATACACTCTTCTCGACAGGGTTGATCAACATGGCCGAAGCCGTCGTCAAACCGGAAAGTGAAAAACGATTACAGGCCCTCTTTGAGGCGCTTGAGTCCGGTACGTTGCGCCAGGTCCGCAGACTCCTGCACGTCCTGCATCCCGCCGAGATTGCAAACCTCCTTGAATCGCTTCCACCCGCCCAACGCGAACTCGTTTGGGAACTGGTTCAGGAGGCAGAAGGCGGAGAAATACTTGCCCATCTTGGCGATGATGTCCGCAATAGCCTGATCGATGATATGGAAGCTGCCGAGATCGTGGCGGCCACAGAAGGTCTGGATGTCGATGATATGGCCGACATCCTGCAAAACCTTCCGGACCAGGTCATCCAGCAGATACTTCAGACCCTGAACAACCAGGACCGTATCCGCCTGGAAACGGTACTCTCCTATGACGAGGATACCGCTGGCGGCCTGATGAATACCGATACCATTACGGTACGCCCGGATGTGACCCTGGATGTCGTCATGCGATACCTTAGGTTACGCGGTGAATTACCCAGCACCACCGATAGCCTGATCGTGGTTGACCGCGATGACACCTACCTGGGCATGCTATCTCTGGCGGATATACTGACTCATGACCCCGAAGAAACCGTCTCCTCGGTATTTAGTAAGGGACGCAAGGCAATTCCCGCCTCCATGCCCGCCAATGAAGTAGCCACGTTATTTGAAAACCATGACCTGATCTCGATAGCCGTTAACGACGACCAGGGCAGGTTGCTGGGCCGTATCACCATCGATGATATCGTTGACTATATCCGCGAAGAGGCGGAACACGCCGTTATGAGCCAGGCCGGTCTGACCGAAGATGATGATATCTTTGCACCCGTTCTCCCCAGCGCCAGGGCACGTGCCCTTTGGCTGGGTATCAACCTGGTGACTGCCCTGATGGCCGCCTGGGTCATTGGCCTGTTCCAGGGCACACTGGAACAGATTGTTGCTCTGGCCGTACTCATGCCCATTGTTGCCAGCATGGGAGGTATCGCGGGTACACAGACCCTGACCCTGGTCATTCGAGGGCTGGCACTGGGACAGGTGGCACGTAACAACCTGCGATGGCTTTTTAACAAGGAAGTCATGGTCGGTTTAATCAATGGCATACTCTGGTCACTCGCCGTCGGGGCCATTGCGGCATTCTGGTTTGACAATCTTTACCTGGGTGGAGTAATTGCAGTGGCCATGGTGATCAACCTGGTCATTGCCGCAATGGCCGGTGTACTGTTACCCATCTTCATGAAAAAGATGGGTATAGACCCTGCGCTGGCAGGCGGCGTGGTACTGACCACAATTACTGACATGATGGGCTTTTTCATATTCCTGGGACTGGCCACTCTGATACTGTTATAGCCTTCCGTAAAACGCTCACCATTTTAATTCCAGGTGACCCCGGGATAGAACTTCAAGGAGGATGCACTCATGTTGAAGCTTTATAATTTCCCCCTTTCAGGAAACTGCTACAAGATTCGACTTTTCCTCTCCCTGATTGGAAAGGAATATCAAACTATAGAAATCAACCTGGCTAACGGTGAAAACACCCAGCCATCATTTTTAAAAATAAACCCCAGGGGCCAGGTACCGGTCATTGATGACGACGGGCAGATCATCTGGGACTCCATGGCCATCCTGTGCTATCTCGCCAAACGCTATGCTCCAGCATCATGGTTTCCTGAAGACGCCTTGCAACTGGCCCAGGTGATGCAATGGCTGGCCGTATCCGAAAATGAAGTACTCTATGGTCTCGCACGAGCACGCGCCATTCGGTTATTTAAGCGTCCCTTTGACCGTGAAGAATGCCACTCAATGGGTGTATCCGCCTTAACCCTGTTGGATCAACGACTCAGCACGCAACCATGGTTAGCCGGCAACCACCAGCCAAGCATTGCCGATATTGCCTGCTATCCCTATGTGCTCCTGGCACCCGAAGGGGAGTTTGATCTAGCCCCCTATCCCTCCGTACTGGGCTGGATTGATCG
>JANTGN010000092.1 GCA_024762895.1 Thiotrichales bacterium | reverse complement strand
AGCCTGGTCGGCACCTCAATCAGTTCAATCACCTTTCTGGCCTATCCTGCGGACGCCTTTAAGACGGGTTGGTTGCGTTATCTACCCAACCTGATGCTGCCCCTGGCCGTTGTGATTGCGGCCTATGTCTTCCTGCCATTTTTCAGGCGAGGGGATACCATGACGGCCTATCAATATCTGGAAGAGCGTTTCGGCCCCTCTATTCGCATCTATGGGGCGGTTTCTTTCATTATTGGCCAGGTGGTGCGTATTAGCCTGATACTGTATTTGCTTTCACTGCTGGTGCAGGAAGTGAGCGGCCTGAGTCCTGTTGCCAGCATACTTATCGGTGGTTTGTTTGTGGGCTTGTATACCCTGATTGGTGGGATTGATGCAGTCATCTGGACCGATGTCATCCAGACCGTGGTGCTGGTGCTGGGCGGTCTTGTTTCGCTTTATATCATTGTCGATCACCTGCCCGGGGGTATGGGGCAGATCTTAGATGTGGCCTCGAGTCAGGGAAAATTTGCCTTTGCCGAGTGGCAGGAAGGCCGGGCGCAGGCGGTAGACTGGGGGGTGTCTCTGTCCTCCAAGACCGGGACCATGATGTTGTTGTTTGGGCTGACCGTCTGGTTGACCGAGTACAGCGCCAATCAGAACACGGTGCAGCGTTATTGTGCTGCGAAAAGCACCCGGGAGGCGCGCCGAGCCATGTACATTTGTGCGGCATCGAGCCTGCCCATCTGGGCCTTTTATATGTTTCTGGGTACCAGTCTGTATGTCTTTTTCCAGGCCTTTCCTGCGCCGGAGGCAACCGAGGTGCTGGAAGGGACACGCAAGGCCGAGCAGATCTTTCCTTTCTTCATAACCCATTATTTACCCGCCGGGGTCACGGGCCTGGTGATTGCTTCTGCGCTGGCGGCTGCCATGTCCTCGTTGGATTCCAGTATCAATGCGATCTCTGCGGTCAGCGTTGTTGATATCTACAAGCGCCATGTGAGGCCAGGGAGGGATGATCGGCATTATTTGAGGGTCGCTTTTGTAATCACCGCGCTGGTCTCCCTGCTCATGATGCTCGGGGCCTGGTATCTGGTCGAGGCCGAAACCAAGACCCTGCAGGATAGTGCCACCATCCTCGCCTCATTACTGGGAGGTGGCCTGTTGAGTATGTACCTGATCGGCTTTCTGACACGGAAGGGCGATGCGCGAGCTGTCTGGGCCGGAATTGTCGCGACCATGATATTTACTGCCTGGACCCTGTTGGCCAAGAAGGGCCTGTTGCCTAAGTCGCTGAGTGTTCCATTCGATTTGTATTACACTGGCATCATTGGCAATGTGGTGATGTTTATTGTCGTCTATTTTGCCGCTACTATTTGGCATAGCCGTCAGCCGTTAAAAGGGCTGACCGTGTGGGATAAAGGGGAAGAATAAGATATGCAGCTGGGGACCCTGTACATCATCTCTGCACCCTCGGGTGCGGGTAAGACGAGTCTGGTCAAGGCCTTGCTAGAACAAATGGAAGGGGTAGAGGTATCCGTCTCACATACCACCCGTAGTATGCGTCCTGGTGAAGCGAATGGTGTGGATTATCATTTCGTGGACGAGGCAGAGTTTCTTGCCATGGTCGGGCAGGCCGAGTTTCTCGAGCATGCCCAGGTCTTTGATAATTATTACGGGACCGCGCAAAGTGCAGTGGAACAGAGGCTTGAGGCCGGTGCCGATGTGATCCTGGAGATAGACTGGCAAGGTGCTGCGCAGGTGCGAAAACAGATGCCGCAAAGCCGTTCCATATTTATTCTTCCCCCTTCAAAGGCCGCACTGGAAGAGCGTCTGCGTGGCCGCGGTCAGGATTCCGATGAGGTGATCGCACGGCGCATGCAGGATGCGGTCAGTGAGATGTCGCATTTTCCAGAGTTTGATTACCTGGTTATCAATGATGATTTCGAGGTGGCCCTTGGGGAACTGAAGGCCATAATGCAGGCAAATCGACTGCTGCTGGCACGTCAGGAGGTCCTGCATAAGGATCTGTTGTCAGATTTGATGACCTGATTAAGGAATTTGGTTAGAATCGGTAAGTTTCCACCCCGTATATACAGAACTGGAGTTACATATGGCACGCGTCACCGTCGAAGACTGCCTGGATAATCTTGATAACCGTTTTCAACTAGTATTGCTGGCCAGTAAGCGTGCCCGCGATATTTCCCTGGGGCATGAGCCTTATGTAGAGCTGGAAAACGATAAGCCTACCGTACTGGCATTGCGTGAGATTGCCGATGGCCTGGTCGACAAGACCTACCTGGATAAGGAAGTTGTGTCCATTCAGGAAGCCGGCATCAGCGAAGAAGAGGTGCGCGCGGAGATCTAAGCCGCGTTTTAGCCGATGTCAGAAACAGGCGGGAAGATTGGCCTGACACAGAGTCCGGATGCGACTCGCTTCCTAGCCAGTGATCTTTGTGCCATCCTGGAGACCTATCTGGAGCCCGATCAGATCCGCGAGGTCTATCGGGCCTATATCTTTGGTGCCGAGGCACATGAGGGGCAGACCCGCATGAGCGGCGAACCCTACATCTACCACCCCCTCGCTGTTGCCAAGACCATGGCCGAGATGCGCATGGATCACAACAGTATCATGGCCGCCATACTGCACGATGTCATAGAAGATACGCCGACGGCCAAGGAACAGCTGGAACACGAGTTCGGCCCCGAGGTGGCTGAGCTGGTGGATGGTGTCAGCAAGCTGACCCATCTGAAATTTGAATCCAAGGCCGAGGCTCAGGCCGAAAACTTCCGTAAGATGATGCTGGCCATGACCAGTGATCTGCGCGTCATCCTGGTCAAGCTGGCGGATCGTCTGCACAACATGCGTACCCTGGGTGTGATGCGCCCGGAGAAGCGCCGTCGTATCGCACGAGAGACACTGGAGATTTACTCCCCTATCGCCCAGCGCCTGGGCATGACCAGTATGCGACGGGAGCTGGAGCAACTGGGTTTCGAGGCCATGTACCCCTGGCGTTATAAGGTGCTAAGTGAGCAGGTCCGTAAGGCCAGTGGCAATCGTCGTGAGCCTATGCTGCAGATCGAGGCCTCGATCTGTAATCGCATGGAAGAGGCGAATATCGAGGCCAGGATCTTTGGAAGAGAGAAGAATCTATACAGCATCTACCGCAAGATGCGTGACAAGCACCTCTCCTTTGATGAGGTATTTGATGTCTTTGCCCTGCGCGTAGTAGTTGAGAGCGTCGACACCTGTTACCGCTGCCTGGGTATCGTACATAACATCTATAAGCCCGTACCGGGACGTTTTAAGGACTATATCGCGATACCCAAGGCGAACGGTTATCAATCCTTGCATACGACATTATTCGGTCCCCATGGTGTGCCGATCGAGGTTCAGATAAGAACCCAGGAAATGGATCGTGTGGCGGAGAGTGGCATCGCCGCGCACTGGTTATACAAGACCGGCGACCAGCATAGCGCCAGTGCCCAGGCCCGCGCCAGGCAGTGGTTGAAAGGCATACTGGAGATGCAGAAGAGCGCCGGGAATTCCCTGGAGTTCCTTGAGAACGTCAAGGTCGATCTCTTCCCGGATGAGATTTATATCTTCACGCCCCGTGGTGACATCATGGAGCTTCCCAGGGGGGCAACCGCCGTTGATTTTTCTTATGCCGTGCATACCGATATCGGTAATTCCTGTGTGGCGGTCAAGATCAATCGCCGTCTGGCACCCCTGAGCACGCAGCTGCAAAGCGGGGAGACGGTAGAAATTATTACGGCACCGGGAGCCCGTCCTAATCCTGCCTGGCTAAATTTTGTGGTGACCGCAAAGGCACGATCCAATATTCGACATTATCTCAAGCACCTGCAGGATGAAGAGGCAATCAAGCTGGGTCGTCGGCTGCTGGATAAGGTGCTGGGGCTCTACGACCTGGAGCTGGAAACTTTACCCTATGGGCGTATGCAGGCATTGCTGGAAGACCTCAAGATCGATGATGAGGATGCCCTGTTGAGGGAGATAGGTCTGGGTAATCGTATGCCGGTACTGGTGGCCCGTAAATTAGCGGGCCTGGAAGAGGAAGCAGGGGCAGAACAGGAGCAGGGCAAGGCACTGGATATTCGTGGAAGTGAAGGCATGGTGGTGAATTATGCCAAGTGCTGCCACCCCATACCGGGTGATCCGATCATTGGGGTCATTACTGCAGGTAGAGGTATGGTGATCCATCGTGAAGACTGCCCCAATATCAGCGAATTGCGTGATCAGCCCGATAAGTGGCTAAGTGCTCAATGGGACGAGGACATTAGCGGGGAGTTTCCTGTCAGTATCCGTCTTCAGACCGTAAATAAACGCGGCGTATTGGCAGCCCTTGCGGCTCAGATAGCCGATCAGGAATCGAATATCGAAAATGTGAATATCGAAGAACGTGATACCCAGACCACAACCATCACCTTTACCCTGACGGTCAAGGGGCGTGACCATCTTGCCCGCATCATGCGTCATCTGAGACAGGTGCCTGAGGTGGTCAGGATTCAGCGGGCCAAGGGATGATCCCGTCGTAAGGCTGGCTGTATGTCATGGTGTTTTTAAAACATGCTGAAAATTATGGCTCATCAGTGGCATAAGACGCTTTTAGTGAGTAGCCATTTCTGATTATTCTTATGTAAGTTTGTACTTCATCATTACATCTAACCGGAGTTGGTATGGCACGTTCAATTATCTCAACCGACAAGGCCCCTAAGGCGATAGGCACCTATTCACAGGCGGTGAAAGTGGGCTCGACTGTTTATTTGTCAGGGCAAATTCCTCTGGTTCCAGAGAGCATGGAAATGGTCGAAGGTGACATGGAGGCCCAGATACGTCGCGTGTTTGACAACCTGACTGCCGTCGCCGAGGCCGCTGGTGGAACACTGGCAGATATTGCAAAGCTGAATATCTTTCTGACGGATCTTACTCACTTTCCCTTAGTCAATCAGGTTATGGCGGATTATTTTTCTGAACCTTATCCGGCCCGCGCGGCCATTGGGGTGGCCTCTCTCCCCAAGGATGCCGGGGTTGAGATGGATGCGATAATGGAATTGGGTGATTAAATCTGGTGACTGCCCTGAGCGAGCTTCGAGGAGTCGGGCCGAAGCTCGAGGAAAAACTCAATCGCCTGGGTATCCATCAGGTAGAAGATCTGCTATTTCACCTGCCCTTTCGATACCAGGATCGAACAAGGATCAGTCCCATCGGCAGCCTGCGGCCGGGAATGGAGGCGCAGATCGAGGCGACCATCGATTATTCCGAGATCGTGTTTCGTCGGCGTCGCTCTTTGTTATGTCATATCTCCGATGGGACCGGAGGACTGCTGATTCGCCTGTTTCATTTCAGCGCGGCGCAAAAAGAAAACCTGCAACGAGGTACTCGAATACGCTGTTATGGTGAATTGCGACGAGGGCCGAAAAGCCTGGAGATGGTCCATCCTGAATATCAGTTGCTGAAGGAGGATGAAGAGCTACCTCTGGATGAGGTGCTCTATCCTGTTTACCCGGCCACCGAGGGGCTGCATCAGAAGAGCCTGGTGCGTTTAATCGATCAGGCCCTGAACAGGCTTTCAGAGCTTAATGACTGGTTACCAGAAGACATCATCAGCCAGGTGGGCTTGCCTGGTCTGAGTGATGCGTTGGCGGTGGTTCATCACCCGTTGCCATCCGAGCCCATTCATGACCTCATCGCGGGTCAGCATCCTGCGCAAAAACGCCTGGTGTTTGAGGAACTGCTGGCGCATCAGTTGAGCCTGGGGCAGTTACGGTCAAAGGCTCGTGCGCATGAAGCGTTGGCATTGACCCCGGATGGGGAGTTGTTTCTTCGGTTTCTGCAATCGTTGCCCTTTGAGCTCACGGCGGCACAAAGGCGGGTGATCGATGAGATTGCTGCGGATGTAACGCTGCCTGTGCCTATGCTCCGTCTGACCCAGGGTGACGTGGGCTCTGGCAAGACCGTTGTCGCGGCTGCCGCCTGCCTGATGGGTATAGAGGCCGGGTACCAGGTGGCAGTCATGGCCCCGACCGAGATCCTGGCGGGACAGCACATGCAAAAGTTCAGGGAATGGTTCGAGCCATTGGGGCTTAAGGTGGCCTGGTTATCGGGCAGTATGAAGGCATCAGAACGTCGTGAGATGAACGCTCAAATAGCCAGTGGTGACGCGAGGATTGTGGTCGGAACACATGCGCTGTTTCAGAAGGAGGTTAGCTTTCATGACCTGGCCCTGGTGGTGATTGATGAACAGCATCGCTTTGGTGTGCATCAGCGTATGAGTCTGCGTGATAAGGGCCGCAATGATCAACATGTACCCCATCAGTTGATCATGACGGCGACACCCATCCCACGAACCCTGGCAATGACGGCCTATGCCGATCTGGATCTATCGATTATTGATGAGCTACCGCCAGGGCGCAGGCCTGTTCAGACAGTGGCGGTGGCAGATAACCGGCGTGCTGAGGTCGTCAACCGCGTGCAGCATGCCTGCAGGGAAGGGCGGCAGGTCTACTGGGTCTGTACACTGATCGAGGAGAGCGAGGCCCTTCAGTGCGAGGCTGCCGAGGTGACGGCAACCCAGCTGGCTGAAGCCCTGCCCGATGTGCGTGTGGGTCTGGTCCATGGGCGTATGAAATCAGTCGATAAGGAGGCCGTGATGCAGGCCTTTAAGTCTGGTGCGTTGGACCTGCTGGTCGCAACGACCGTCATTGAGGTCGGTGTTGATGTCCCTAATGCCTCTCTGATGATTATTGAAAACGCAGAACGCCTGGGGTTGTCTCAATTGCACCAGCTTCGGGGCAGGGTAGGGCGTGGAAGTACCGAGAGCTCCTGTGTATTGATGTACCACCCACCCTTGTCCGAGAATGGACGCAAGCGTCTCAATGCCCTGCGTGAGACGACCGATGGTTTTGAAATAGCCCGCATCGATCTTGAATTGCGCGGGCCAGGGGAGGTGCTGGGAACACGACAGACGGGCGAGATGCAGTTTCGTATTGCCGATCTGTTACGAGATGAGGACATGGTGCCCGAGGTGCAACGGGTAGCTCATCGCCTGATAGAGCTTTATCCAGCACATGTGCAGCCCCTGATTACACGCTGGCTGGGGCAGGCCGAATGTTATGGCCAGGTGGGTTAGAGAAAGGGGTGCGAATTTTGATTTCGCACCCCTTATGATCAGGCGCTAGTATTTTTCCGCCTGTCTGATGTAGTACTGCATGTTCAGTCCATTGTTGATCAGGCGTTCCAGTGATTCGATCCATGACGTTCTGAAGCCACCCTGACCCGATGTCTCGTTAATGGTGATTTTTTTTCCGTCAAAGAGGACTTCAATCGCATGCTTCTTTTTATAGTTTGCGGTCAGTTTTCCCTTTTCATACCCGTCAACTTCCCAGCCCTTGATATTCATACTACTGATGGTTGCTTTGACAAAATCAACCTCGTCAGGGGTGTACTTGCTTACGTCAAAGCTGCGCGTTGCCAGGCCATCCGCAGCTAAGACGGGTACGCAAAAGACCAGTAGCATCAAAACGAGTACGAGTTTTTTCATTGTCTTTTCCTTAGTAATGATCTTGTCGTATTTGGGATGGGGGATTATGACCGAAATCGGTTGCTAATGTAATCCACGGCCTCCTGAATATTCAGCACGCGCGTGCTGGTACCTGCGCGTAAGTAGAAAACCTTGTCCTTACCCTGTTTGTAATACACGGGCCGTGGTGATGCGGAAACGATGACCTGGCAGATTTCTTTTCCATCGATGTTGTGAAAGACGATCTGTAACAGCGAGGTGAACTGTGCCCCCATGTTGGTGGAGACAGCGATCATAATGGCCTGCTCAAAACCGTCGCGATCACGTTTTTTCAGCGTCATGTAGTCCTGGTCCAGGCCTAGCACGTGACCATTGTCATCAACCCCGATCAGCAGAATGCCTCCGGATCCATTCATGAAACCTGCGAGGGTCTTGAGCACCGCTATTTCCAGGTTTCGATTGACCTGTTCGGTTTTATTATCCCAGCGGTAAGATGATTTGAATTCAACCCGCGCGGTCTCTCCATCGTCGATGATGACCCTGATGCTATTGCCCAGTTCAGAGATAAGTTTTTCGATGATCTGGTTACGCTCGACCAGGCGGGTTGTCAGCAGGGCAAAGCTAAGGCCCAGTATGCCGCCTAATAGCCCGTAACCAAACGTATAGCCGGGCATCTCACCCTTCAGGGATGACAGCAGTCGGTTCAGCATGAACCTGAATTCTGATGTGCCTTCTACCTGGTACTCGAAGTAGTAGACGAGTTCACTCATGGGGTGCAAGATAAAGATTCCAATCATGACACCGGCCAGGCCCTGAATGAGCAGGTATTTCTGGGCCATGGGGTTTTTGATGATCCTGAGCATATTGAGCCTTCTCAATGAGTAAGAAGATTGTATCACCGTCAGATGCCATGAGACATGAATGGCATGTCACGCCTGCTGAGGCGCGGGCCATTCAGGAGCAGTTGCGAGGATCGGTTATTACCGAGTGCGCAGTGGATCAGGTTCATCATGTCGCAGGGGTCGATATTGGATTTGAAGAAAAGGGCCGGATAACACGGGCAGTCATTGCCTGTCTCGGTTTTCCAGGCCTGCTGCTGGAGGAGTATGAACTGGCAAGACTACCGACGGAGTTCCCCTATGTTCCAGGTCTGCTGTCTTTTCGAGAAATACCGGCTATCCTAAAAGCACTCGAACGGATAAAGCAGATACCTGATGTCCTGATTTGTGATGGTCAGGGCCTGGCCCATCCACGACGTCTGGGGATTGCCTGTCATCTGGGGGTGCTGACGGGTATGCCGAGTATCGGCGTGGCCAAGAAGCGCCTGGTCGGTGAGCACAAACCCGTTCCCGATCAGCGTGGTGCCTGGGTCAGTCTGTATGATCAGGGCGAAGTCATCGGTGCAGTATTACGGACACGGCAAGGTGTTAAGCCCGTCTATGTCTCAATTGGGCACAAGGTGGATCTGCCCTTTGCGATTGATCTGGTCATGCAATGCACAACACGTTACCGTCTGCCTGAGACTACGAGATGGGCAGATGGGATTGCCTCGCGGCGCCCCATGTGGATGCGTCGGCTTCACGAGGTGATGCCTTAGTTAAGAAGATGTTATATGCACTAATTATACTTAACAGTCGTGTTTAACAGGCCCGACCGTGTTAGTGATGAATGTTGCGAAATAATTTCTAAACGGGGTCTTGGATGATCAGGGTTATTGGGAGGTGGGTTGTATGGATGGCAGGCAGTATGCGGATGAAGGGCGTCGTAATACGGATATCGCATTACGATCGTTAGTTATAGCGTTATTGGTTTTTCTATCGTTCGGTTGCAATAGCGGTGGTAGCGGTGAAGATACCACCAACCCGGTTACTCCCCCTGGTGGTAGTGGCTTATCAGCCAGACCTGTCAATGGAGGGGATTGCGTAGCACCCGATTACCCACCTGGTGCTCCCAGTATTGAGCTGGTCAATCCTTATCCCGCGTTGCCAGCCTTCAATCAGCCTGTTGCCATGTATATGGCCCCAAATG
>JANTGN010000091.1 GCA_024762895.1 Thiotrichales bacterium | reverse complement strand
GGGGGTGGAGCGGAAAATGTTGCCGCTGTGGCAGATGAGATGCTGGATGGACGAATAATCAGCGAGTGACGCCACGCTGGCTGCTATCGACGAACTCCTTGAACCGGGCCACCTCAGGGTACTGACTGACCAGTTTCTCAATTTCATCCTCGTTCTTTTTCTTAGATTTGATCGTCAGACGAAAGACCTTGTGCAGGGCCTGAATGACTTCAGGACTAAAACCTCTACGCTTAAGGCCTTCCTTGTTGATACCGATGGGCCTGGCATAATTCCCCGATGCCATCACATAAGGCGGCAGATCACGATTCAGCGCCGTACCCATGCCGGTAAAGGCATGTTCTCCGACATTACAGAACTGGTGCACAAGGGTGAAGCCACTGAGGATAACATGATCCCTGACCTCTACATGACCTGCCAGGGAGGCTGAATTGGAAAAGATGACATGATTGCCCACGATGCAGTCATGTGCGATATGCACATAGGCCATAAACAGGTTGTCATTACCTATCTCGGTCCTGCCAATACCGGAGACCGTACCCCTATTGATAGTCGTAAATTCACGAAAGGTATTACGATCACCAATGATCAACTGAGTTGGTTCTCCATGGAATTTCAGATCCTGGGGTTCTTCACCGATCGAGGCAAACTGGAAAATTCGGTTTTCCGCACCAATGCGAGTGGGCCCTTTAATAACCGCATGGTGACCTATGCTGCACCCCGGGCCTATGCTGACATCGGCCTCTATAATGGCATAAGCACCAATACTAATATCATCGGGCAGCGTATCACGCACTGCCTCATCGATAATAGCGGTGGGATGTATCAATGAGTAATCTCTCTCGCTGCACACATGATTTCGGCCTGCGCTGCCACCTCTCCATCGACCTTGGCCACGCAGTCAAACTTCCACATGCCCCGTTTGCGCTTGAGCAGCTTGGCATGAAGCATCAGCTGGTCTCCAGGTTCGACCTGCCGACGAAAGCGTACATTATCGATGGAAACGAACAGATACACTTCATCTTTTGGACGTTCTTCAATGCCCTGTTCCGCTTCACGTGTCTTAAAGGCCAGTAGCCCCGTGGACTGGGCCAGGGCCTCAAGGATCAGCACACCCGGCATGACCGGCAGGCCAGGAAAATGCCCCAGGAAGAAAGGTTCGTTGAAGGTAACATTCTTATAGCCGACAATTTCTTCCCCGGGAGTAAAGTCGGTGACTCGGTCTATGAGCAGAAAGGGATAACGGTGAGGCAATATCCGCATAATGTCATGAATGTCAATCGTATCCAAAAGTCTAACCCCTTATTCACTTTCGCTCTTCAAGGACCTGAGTTCGTCCTTTAGCTCTTTAATTATTTTATCCAGTTTATGTAACCGGGCATGATTTCTTCTCCATTGCCGGGTTTCCTGGACTGAAATTCCGGATGAGTAAATACCCGGACTGTGTATTGAATGCGACACCATACTCATACCGGTAACAGTCACACCATCGCATAGTTCCAAATGGCCAGCCAGCCCCGTGCCCCCTGCAATAGCACAGTGGCCTCCTATAATACTACTGCCGCCAATAGCTGCTGTTGCGACGATAATCGAATGATCGCCAATGACGACATTGTGACCAATTTGAACCAGGTTGTCGATTTTTACCCCATTGCCTATTTGTGTATCGTGAACGGCACCACAATCGATGCAGGTATTCGCGCCTATCTCCACATCATCACCAATAACGACCTTACCTATCTGGGGTATTTTTACCCAGTGGCCCTGATCATTGGCAAATCCAAAGCCGTCGGCGCCGATGACCACTCCCGGATGAATCAGGCCTCTCTGGCCGAGCACACAGCCCGCACCGATACTGACATTGGCCATTAGCCGCGTACCGTCGCCGATACGGCTACCCGCCTGAAGGATACAGCCAGGGCCTATATAACAATGCGCACCAATTATCACCCCCGCTTCGATAACGGCCCGCGGCCCTACCTGGGCAGTCTTCGAGATCTGCGCCTCGGCGCTAATGACTGCGGACTCATGTAAACCCGGGCTCACCTCTTTCAAGGGATAAAATAATTGCGACACACGAGCATAGGCCACATAGGGATCATCAACCACCAGGGCCGTTACGGGGCACTGTTCGCTCAGTTCCTTTTTCAGGAGTACCGCGGTGGCCTGAGTGTCCGGCAGATACTTCTGATAGGACTTTTCCTTTAGATAAGTGAGACTGCCGGGACCGGCATCGTCCATAGCCGCAGTATGGGTGATCTCGAGACTTTCATCACCAATAACCTCTGCCTCTATACGCTCAGCAATCTCCCTGATGCTCATACGTATTGGGCTGGATTCAGTCATCAGAAGTTAGCTCCCACATTGAACTGGAATTGTTGCAGGTCATCTCCATCCTGTGACTTCAGGGGATAGGCATAGCTGAAGGTCAGCGGCCCAATAGGTGACAACCAGATGGCTGCAACACCGGCTGAAGACCGAAGCTCGTCGCTCTCAAAATCTTCAGTGGTAGCAAATACATTACCAATATCATAAAACAAACTGACCCTGAAGTTATCCGACTCTTCCAGTAATGGGGCACGGAAGAATATCTCGACATTTGCCACGGTCTTGAGATCGCCACCAATGGTCTGACCGGTAGAACCGCGAGGGCCCAGGCTGTTATCTTCAAAGCCACGAACCGAGTTAAAACCACCGGTATAGTACTTATCATAGAAAGGCACCACCGCGGAATCCTCCTTGCCATAGGAGTCGGCTACGCCCAGAGACGTCCGCATCGAAAACACAGATCTTTTAGGCATGGGGAAATATATCTTCCCGTTATATCCCAGCTTCCAGTAGGTTAACTGACTACCAGGGATAGTCGGGACAAAGGAAACATTCTGATAATTACCTTTTTCAGGGAATACCGTACGGTTGCGGGTGTCATGCACATAGGTATTACTCCAGCTGAGCACGGTATTGCTCTCACCATAGGTATCTACAAAGTCGATGATTTCCTGAGCGGTTTCTTCACCCACCTCAAGATCATTATTGATCAGATTGAAATTGGTTCTGTAGAAATCATATTCGGTCAGAGGGAAACCAAAACCCATAAAGAGTGATTTCCTGTCAATCAGGAAACTCGAAATAGCAAGATCCGTCGTATCGCTCGATTGATAAGTAAATCCAAAACTTCGACTAACGCCATGGATAGTGTAATAGGGGTTGGTATAAGCAAGATTCAGCCTTTGTGTCACCCTGCTTGCATTGATATTGGCAGATAGTTTTTTACCGGCCCCCATAAAGTTTTCCTGAGTCACGCCAAGGTTGACGGACAAACCTTCTGTCTGTGAATAACCCGCACCTATTGTGAAACTACCCGACATACGCTCGACAACCGCAACATTCAGGTCGACCTGGTCATCACTGCCAGGCACACGTTTGGTTTCGATGTTGACCGAGGTGATATAGGGCAGTCGCTGGATACGTGTCTTTGATCGATTCACCTTCGTAGAGGCATACCAGCCAGCCTCCATCTGTCGCATTTCGCGCCTCAGGACTTCCTCATTGGTCGTATAGTGACCAGAAAAATTGATCCGCCGAACATACACACGCTTGCCGGGATCGACAAAAAAGGTCAGGCCGACCTTCTTGTTCTTTTCATCAATATCCGGAATAACGTTCACATTGGCGAAGGCATAACCAAAATCTCCCAGTCTGTTACCAATATCAGTGGTGGTACTGGTGATCTTACTCCTGGAGTAAATATCGTCTGCCTTTATCTTGATCAGTTTTTCCAGCTCTTCCTTTTCTACTATGAACTCACCTTCCAGCTTGATACTGGAAACTGTAAATTGCTCACCCTCTTCAATATTAAGAGTGACGTAGAGATCCTTTTTGTCAGGCGTAATAGTGACCTGAGTAGAAATAATATTGAAATTAATAAAGCCGTTGTCCAGATAGAACGAACGAATGATCTCAAGATCACCGGCCAGTTTCTGCTTGGAATACTTATCCCGGTCACTCAGTAGTGCATACCAGGCCGGAATCCCTGACTCCATCTTTTTCAGCAGTTTCTTTTCTGAAAAGGTCTTATTACCAACGATGGTCACTTTCCTGATCTTGGCCGCAGACCCTTCCGAAATATCGATATTGATATCAACGCGATTACGCGGCAGGTCCTTGACCTCAACATCAATTTTAATATTGTATTTTCCCTGAGAAAAATATTGCTGACGAAGTTCATTCTCCATACGGGTCAAAACCGAACGATTAAACACCCTGCCCTTTGCTATACCTGCGTTTTTAAGGGCTTCAATGAGCTGTTCCGTTTTTATATCCTTATTACCCTCGATATTAATCGACGCGATAGAAGGCCGCTCAACGACCTTGATGATTAATATCTGCCCCTTCTTCTCCAGTTCGATGCCATGAAAGAAACCGGTCTTATAAAGCTGATGAATAACCTCCGAGGCATTATCCGTATCGAAGGTATCACCCACCTTGAGTGGCAGGTAGGTAAATACGGTACCAGCCTGGATCTTTTCCAGGCCTTCTATCTGGATATCATCAATGATGAACTGTTCCGCTTGAACTACCGCAGAAGAGAACAGAAGCAAGAAGAATGCGAATACCAGTGCTCTCATATCACCCCAGTAACCGCGTGATGTCATTATAAAATGCCAATATCATCAGGGCCGCCAGTAGCGCCAGGCCTATCTGCTGCCCCATAACCTCCCAGCGCTCAGATAAAGGAGAGCCCTTGATCAGCTCGATGGTATAGAACAACAGGTGTCCGCCATCCAGCACCGGAACGGGTAGTAAATTGATGACCCCCAGGCTGACACTAACAATCGCCATAAAAGATAAAAATGCAGCTATGCCAATTGTGGCTGATACCCCTGCATACTCGGCGATACTCAAGGGCCCGCTGATGGTTTTTAATGAGGCATCCCCAATCACGAGTTTACCTAACAGTTTAAAGGTCAGGATAACCGCTTCCCAGGTCTTCTCCGTCGCCCTGGCTATCGACTCGAGAGGACCATACTGAACCAGGACCTTGTGGGCCTTCAGCTCTTCCAGATAACGATCTTTATCTACCAGCGGCCCCGCGCCGATGTAACCCACTTCCTGGTCACCGACCTGCTTGAGCATCGGCAGGAGCTCCAGAGTTAATTCTTCACCGGCTCGAAGAACCCGAATCTCCAGGGGCCTGCCCGGATTTTTCTGGATGATATCCACCCATTCACGCCAGTCATGCAGGGGCACTCCATTGGCCTCAATGACCTTGTCACCACTGAGTAATCCACCTCGTTCTGCAGGCAGGCCAGGTTCCAGCTTGCCAATAATGGGGGCAATCGACGGTTTCCAGGGTTCGATACCGATCTTTTTAAATAAACTGCCTTCATCCAGCAGGGCCTTGGTGTCGGCCAGATCCAGCATACGATGGGCCGGGTATCCACTGGCCGTCTGGACCTCAATATCTACAATGCCCGTATCCAGTGCCTGATCCAGGAGAGTTAAGGTGGCCGACTCCCAACTGGGTAGCTCAACACCATTGGCCTTCAGCAGTCGGTCGCCCGGCTTGAATCCCGCATGATAGGCTGGCGTATCGGGAATCACCCTGCCCACATCCGCTACCAGGCCTTCAACTCCCACCAGGAACATGAGGTAGTAAGCAACGATGGCAAACAGAAAATTAAAAATTGGTCCAGCTGCAACAATGGCAATTCGGGACAGAACGGGCTTGCGATTAAAGGCACGACCCAGCTCCTTGGCCTCTACTTCGCCTTCTCGCTCATCCAGCATCTTGACGTAGCCGCCCAGGGGGATTGCAGCAACCACATACTCGGGATCATCGGGAGAAGACTGATGTCGCCATAATGGTTTGCCAAAGCCCACAGAAAACCGCAGTACCTTGACACCCAGTTTGCGAGCAACCCAGAAATGACCAAACTCATGGACGACGATCAGGACACCCAGGGCGACAATGAAGGCAAACAGGCTAATCAGAAACGTCATTAAACCCGCCCCAGCCCGAAATCAATATAACGGTTAGCGATTTGGCGAGCCTCCTCGTCGGCCTGCAGAATGACTTCCAGTGATTCGGCGGGCCTCGTCACGGCTTCTTCCAGGCTCTTTTCAATGACTCGTGGAATATCGGTAAAACGAATCTTCTCATCTAAAAATGCAGCCACGGCAACCTCGTTTGAGGCATTGAGCACCGCCGTTGCCGTACCTCCGGTATCGAATGCCTCGTAGGCCAGTCGCAGGCAGGGATAACGTGAGAAATCGGGCGCCTCAAAATCCAGGCGTGCAACTTCAAAGATATCCAGGGGCTGTACACCGGAGTCTATGCGTTCCGGCCAGCCCATAGCATAGGCAATGGGCGTGCGCATATCCGGATTACCTAGCTGGGCAAGTACTGATCCGTCGTTATAGGAGACCATGGAATGAATGGTACTTTGTGGATGTATCACGACCTGTATCAGGTCACTCTGTGTATTAAACAGCCAACAGGCCTCGATAACTTCCAGCCCTTTGTTCATCATGGTGGCTGAATCCACCGAGA
Source organism: Thiotrichales bacterium (assembly GCA_024762895.1). Taxonomy (GTDB): domain Bacteria; phylum Pseudomonadota; class Gammaproteobacteria; order J044; family J044; genus JANTGN01. The sequence goes on along the minus strand of JANTGN010000091.1, from coordinate 3,145 downwards.
TCTTACGCCCCATCACCCAGTTGGGATGGGCACAGGCCTGATCAGGTGTGACCGCATCGAGTTGATTCAGTTCCATTGTTCTAAAGGGGCCGCCCGATGCCGTCAGCAGTATCTTATTGACGCCGACATTTTGCAGACCCTTGTTAAAGTCCAACGGCATACTTTGAAAAATGGCGTTGTGCTCACTATCGATAGGTAGTAACTCGGCATGATGGTTAGCCACCTCGTCCATGAAGATTTGACCGGACATGACGAGTGCTTCCTTATTAGCCAGCATCACGCGTTTGCCCGCCCTGGCTGCTGCCAGTGTCGGCAGCAGACCGGCGGCACCCACTATACCCGCCATGACCGCATCAACTTCCGAATGCCCGGATATAAACTCCAGCCCTTCGATACCGGAGAGGACTTCAGTCTCCGGAGCGTCTTTTTTTAATGTTTCCTGTAATCTCTGGGCAGCATCTTCATTCGCCATAACGGCATAGCGAGGCCTGAATTCGCGACACTGACCGGCAAGCCTTTCCACATCGGTATTGGCGGTCAGGGCAAAGGGGGTAAAGCGGGCGGGATGTCGTCTGATGACATCCAGCGTATTGGTTCCAATCGTGCCGGTTGCGCCCAGAATGCTGATATTTTTCATCATGGTCTGTTCCATTACAGCAAGCCCTGCCACCACATCAAACCAAGGGTAAATACCGGAGCAGTGGCAATATGACTATCAATACGGTCCAGTATGCCACCATGGCCAGGCAGAATACGGCCACTGTCCTTGGACCCGGACTCGCGTTTAATCATGCTAATAAACAGGTCGCCAACAACCGATACCAGGCCGGCAACCAGGCTTAACAGGACGAAATATACGATGGCAAATAGATCGAGCCTGAAATACCAGCTGGCCAAAAGGGCCAGCAGACAGACTCCCAGCATGCCACCCAGCAGGCCTTCACGGGTCTTACCGGGGCTTAACTCAGGTGCGAGTTTGTTTTTACCAAACTGTTTACCCGAAAAATACGCCGCGGTATCAGCCGTAATCGAAAGAAGGACCAGGTAAAGCACATAATCAGGGTTCATCTGATGCAACACGACGTATGCAGTCCAGGCCGAGGTCAACACCAGATACATGGCCGCCCTTAACGGGAGTTGCCATCGAAACGCTGGATGCTCTGTTCGATGGTATAAAGGTAAAAGAACAATCACCAGGATCCACCAGACCACGCCGGCCATGATGAGGTATTTGGCTCCCTGCATCTGATAATACTGTAGCAGGACCAGCAAACCGCCCAGGCTGGCGGCAATCAATAAACGAAAGAACGTATTACGGCAGGTGGTGAGCCCGGCCCACTCCCAGGCCGCTACCATCATGATCCCGACCAGGACCCATGAGAATTGCAGATTCGGCAGCAGCAGGATCGTCAGGATGACGATGGGTGCCATCACCAGGGAGGTCAGGACCCGCATCTTAAGCACCGACCTGCTCCTCCACCTGTTCTCCCGTCATGCCAAAGCGTCGCTGACGTTTGGCAAAACTTGCAATGGCCTCATCCAGTTCGATTTCAGAGAAGTCTGGCCACAGCACGTCGGTAAAAAAGAGTTCGGAATAGGCCAGCTGCCAGAGCAGGAAGTTGCTAAGGCGATGCTCTCCCCCGGTACGAATAAAGAGATCTGGATCTGGAAGATCCGAGGTTGAGATCCGCGCACTCATGGCCTGGTCGTCAATTTCATCCAGTTGCATATGACCATTTAGAACATCATCGGCCATGGTTCGTGCCGCCTGGATAATGTCCCAGCGACCTCCATAGTTCGCCGCTATCTGTAATTGCAGGCCGGTATTATGGGCTGTCAGGGTCTCTGACGCCTGAATACTGTCCTGTAATTTCTGACTAAAGGCAGAACGATCCCCAATGAAGCGAAGACGCACATTGTTCTTATGGAGACGGGTAACTTCACGCTTCAGGGCAAGCATGAATAATTCCATCAGGGTACTGACCTCTTCCTGAGGCCTGCGCCAGTTTTCACTACTGAAGGCAAATAATGTCAGCGCTTTAATTCCTCTCTCACCACATAACTGTACGATACGAGAGGTAGTATCGACACCCTTCTTATGCCCGGCCGTTCGCGGCAGACGACGCGCACGTGCCCAGCGCCCGTTACCATCCATGATGATGGCAATATGTTCGGGTAAACAATCGTTATGTGATCTGGAATCCTTCACCATGTGAACCGGAGGTAACCTGGATCAGATTTCCATCAGTTCTTTTTCTTTAGCGGCCAGGACTTCTTCCACCAGGGCAATATGCTGATCTGTTAGCTTCTGCACATCTTCCTCGGCCTTGCGGGCCTCGTCTTCAGAGATCTCTTTTTCCTTGAGCAGGTCTTTGAAGTCACTATTGGCATCGCGACGGATATTGCGAATAGCAACGCGTGAATTCTCTGCCTCCGCCCTGACCACTCGGACCAGATCCTTACGACGCTCTTCGGTGAGAGCCGGCATGGGAACGCGTATCACCGTGCCTGCTGAAGCAGGGTTCAGACCCAGGTCAGAATTCATAATCGCCTTCTCAAGCACAGGTACCATGTCTTTTTCCCAGGGTGTCACGGTTAAGGTACGACTATCTTCAATACCGATATTGGCAACCTGACTGAATGGAACTTCACTACCATAATATTCAACGGTCAGATGGTCGAGCAGGCTTGGGTGCGCACGGCCAGTGCGAATCTTGGACATCTCTGATTTCAGGGCATCGATGCTTTTATCCATGCGCGTACTGGCATCCTGTTTGATTTCATCGATCATGTGCAAACCTCTTAGAATCTATTCAACCAGGGTGCCGACATGTTCACCCTGGACTATGCGGGCCAGATCGCCCTGATTGAAGATATTGAATACCCTTAAGGGCAGGTCATTATCACGGCATAAGACGATGGCCGTTGCATCCATTACACCTAGCTTCTGATTCAGTACCATATCGTAACTGAGGCTTTCATATCGCTTTGCATCTGGATTTTTGACGGGATCTGAATCGTAGACACCATCCACCTTGGTGGCCTTCAGCAATAGATCCGCATTGATCTCGATACCGCGCAGACTAGCCGCAGAATCGGTGGTGAAGAAGGGGTTACCCGTTCCAGCGGCGAAAATGACGATACG
>JANTGN010000090.1 GCA_024762895.1 Thiotrichales bacterium | reverse complement strand
AAATTCTAGTGCGCATAATGCCGTCAAGATGCCATTTAAAAAATTCAGATCAGAGTGCGAGTGTTGTCAGGTCTTGTGGTTCAGGCTTCTACCCATCCTTTTAAACCTGGTACCCATGGATTTCAGATACCACAGTCAGTCAGGGGATCGGGGGACAGATAGATCACCAGGCTTCTGAAATCCTCACCCTGCTGTGCCCTGAAATAAAAGGGCTCCGATGAAATAAGCCATAAATAGGGGTCGGTTCCGGGCCGATCTCCGACATACTCAAATCGGGTCAGATCGACACCTATATCATCCAGTAATCGAATACGTTCATTCGAAATTGCAGCCAGGGCATTGCTTGAACCCGTTGCCAGCGGCCTGAACTGAACCCGTAGTTCATTGCCGCTGCTTTCAGGAAAATATGATAAAAACTGCACCGGGAATACGAAACTGACTGTGACCCTGGAACATCCATTCAAGGATTCGACTTCCGTATCTTCGACGGCCCGATTTCCTGCAGGCTGCGCCTGCACAGACATCGTAGCCAGTGCCATGCTAACGGCAACAAGCAGGTACAGGATACGGTTATGTACACCGCGGCCCTTGATGAGTTGCAACATTTACCAATCTCCTCTGTTAGTGCGATGTTCACCGGTACGTCGTTCTCGTATGGTGGTCAATGAGCTGTCGGTATATTCGTGACAGGCACCCGAGCAATCCCGCAGTTCGCTTACGGTGTAAAGCGTTCTTGGCGTGTCCACTTTCTTGTGTGCACCGGCATCATAGTCATTGGCATGACAGCCGGCGCAATCCGGCTGATAACCCGCAAAGGGCCAGATGATCGTTTCACTGTTACTGGTGTGACAGGAATTACAGGTCACGGATGACAGATGCTGCCCGGGGTAGTTAGGCGATATATGTCGGTACGTCAGCACAGGTGTCCAGGCATTGGTGGTATGGCAGCTATCACATTGCTGGGTCGTCACAAAGTGCCCACCTGGCTTACCCGTCGCCTGGTTACCATCATGGCAGGAACTGCATGAACCGGTGACATAGGCATGATCAACACGGGTTACCGGGCTCCAGCTATTAGTGGTATGGCAGGCCTCACAGGGTCCCGTCGTACTGATGTGATCGATCGTCTTACCCGTGGCCTGAACCCCGTTATGACAACTTTCACAGGCACCCGTTACATTGGCGTGATTAAAGTTGGCCGGTAACCAGGCATTGGTTGAGTGGCAGGAATCACATTGTGCCGTGGTCAGGATATGATTCGATGACTTGCCGGTGGCCTGTACCCCGTTGTGACAGGTCGAACAGGTACCCGAGACATTGGTATGGTTGAAGTTGGCGGGCAACCAGGCATTGGTCGAATGACAGGTATCACATTGGGCCGTGGTCTGCACATGATCGGAGGTCTTGCCCGTCGCCTGTGTTCCATTATGGCAGTTAGAACAGGTACCCGAGACGTTGTCATGGTTGAAGTTGGCCGGTAGCCATGCGCGGGTGGAATGACAGGTATCACATTGGGCCGTGGTCTGCACGTGATCGGAGGTCTTGCCCGTCGCCTGTGTTCCATTATGGCAGTTAGAACAGGAGCCGGTGACATTGTCATGATTAAATGTGGCGGGCACCCAGGCACGCGTCGTATGACAACTGTCACACTGGGCAGTGGTCTGTATATGATTTCCTGACTTACCCCTGGCCTGAGTTCCGTTATGGCAACTGCTACAGGTACCGGATACGCCCGTATGATCAAAGGTCGCGGTCTTCCAGGAGTGGGTGGTATGGCAACTATCACATTGCCCCGAGGTGGCAATATGTCCACCATGCTTACCCCGCGCCGTGGATCCATTGTGGCAGGCACTACAGGGTCCCACGACGGAACCATGATCGACTCGAGGCACTCGGTCAAACATCACCGTGTTATGACAGGACTCGCAGTTATTCAGAGTATTAATATGACGTGCCCCCTTACCCTCGGCCGTCACATCATTGTGGCAGGTCTGGCAGCTACCCATGACACCACGATGATCGAAACGAGCGGGGAGCATGGATACCGTTGTATGGCAGTCATCACAGGCGATGCTGCTTTGTATATGATTGGCCGACTTACCAATCGCCACGGTACTGTTATGACAGCCAAAACAATAACGAGGCGTACCCTTAAATAGTCCCTGACTGTGGCATTTTGAACACTCGACGATCTTATGCGCACCCGTCAGGACATAGCCCGTGGTGAAGTGATCAAACTTGGCGTTCTGGGCATAAACGGGCGTATGGGCAAACATGAGAAGGCCCAGAATAAGCATGATTAATCGCATGGCAGCATTCATTATTATCACTCTCCCTATGTCCAGGTCTAAAAGCCCCGGGACATGTCCACTTCTCTGAAATCTTTAGTGTTATGGCAACGAGCACAGTCACGCCCGAAACCGCCCTGGTGCTCATCATCGCCACTGTGGCAATCCACACAATCGGAAGCCAGGTCTGATTTTTCGGTCATTCTGGATCGGTGGCAGCTATAACATTCGATCTCCTCATGCGCACCTTCAAGCTTGAAGTCGGTCTGCTTGCCATGATCAAACAACCAGGTCTTCCAGCTATTGGGGTTATGGCATTTCGCACAGTTGTTACCAAACCGGCCCTTGTGTTCATCCTGGTCCTGATGACACTCAATACATTGAATAGGAGCAGCCCGGTAATCCTGACTGAAATGGCATTGTTCACAGGCGGTCACCGCATGGATGCCAATTAATGGAAAGCGTGTAATATCGTGCTCAAAGAATAGCTTTTCGCGCCAGCCTTTCGTGTTATGACACTGGTCACAGGTCTTGCCCATTTCACCATTGTGGGGGTCTTCATGTCGGTGGCAGCTGAAACAGTCCGTCTTTAATTCCGTCTGGAGACTGCCACGATGGCAGGATTCACACTCGACCTCGATGTGCTGACCGGTCAGTGGAAAGTCGGTCTCTTTATCATGATCAAATGTTGACTGTCCCCATTGCTGGGTCGAGTGACAGTCCTGGCAATCTTCTCCATTCCTGCCTTTGTGCTCATCGTCATTCCTGTGACAACTAATACAACTCGTCTTCAGCTTATCCTCATAAAGCTCACCCGTATGACAACTATCGCAATCGACTTCCTGATGCTGCCCCGTCAGGCGGTATTCGGTTTCACGATAGTGATCAAAGCTGACGTCTTCCCAGTCCTGTTCCTCATGACAGGTATGGCATTTTTTCCCATAACGACCACCATGCACGTCATTCAGGCTATGACAACTCACACACTGCTTTGGCGTATCCTTAAAGCGGTTACCCACATGACATAGCTGGCAATCGACTTTTTCATGCGCGCCTCTTAAAGGAAAATCCTCTACCGTGTCATGATCAAAGCCGGACTCCTTCCAGCCCCTGGCCACATGACAGGACTCACATTTCTCACCCAGCTTGCCCTTATGAATATCATCATCTTCATGACAGCCAACACAACGAGTCGGGGCCTCATGATACTTTTTATTCGGCTTATGGCAGGACTGGCAGTTCAGAACGGTATGTCGATGCTTGAGTTTAAAGTCGGTATTGTTGTGATCGAATGATCCCTGGTTCAAGGCCACAATGGCCGCCTCTGCTCCACGATGCTCTCGATGACATTGCTTACAGGCATTGATGCCGGCCATCTTGATGCGTCCATGAAACCCTTTCTTATTCTTAATATCGTCCCGAATATTCTTGTGGTCATGACAGTCCATGCAGAGCTGGTCCTGCCTTGCCTTGTTCGCCTTGTCATGACACTTACTGCATTGCTCACCCAGTTCCCCATGCGCCTTAGACAGGTCACCGGGACTGAACAGGCTCTCCAGGGATTCAGCGTGGGCATGCATGGCAGTCAGGAACAACAGGCACAGAAAGGTTCGCGTTATGACACGGCGCAGCGACATGGCTATACATTCTTATTATTATTAAGTGGCATGGTTCAGCGCAGTTAATAGAGGTGTACAACGACAACATGCACGATGCCTGCAATCACCATCATGATAAACAGCGGCAGATGCAGAATATGCCACCATGAAAACAGGCGCTCGTTGACCTGAAGCTCAGACGCCCGTTTGATTGCCAGGAAATAATCTTCAGCACTTTGCCTGACCAGTCTGGCCGTCGTTCTTCCTGCCTGGCTGTCCGATACACGTTCATCATTCAGCAAGACCTTAAGCAGTTTTTTAACCCGACGAACCTCACGTCTTGTCATGCGACTTAGCCGCAGGCTGTGCATCAGGCCATGGGCTGGTGACAGGCTGATCTTCTCCAGCTTCTCCATCTCATCAAATATCTGCTCCCCCTCTGGCAGGACCCTGAGCAGGACCTCGCGTCGGCTTTGAGTCTGGGCCTGATACTCGGAAATGAGGGTCCTGGCACCATAGAGACCATGATGGATACGCACATACAGATAACGACCCGCCAGCCCACTGGAGGCCACCAGCAACATGCAGATCAGGGCCACATTGCTATTCGTCGAGCCGAGCGAAAAACTGGAATGATAAAGAATGGCGACCGGCCCCAGGATGCCAAACAACATATGCAGGCGGAACCAGAACTTCACGGAGAGCAGACGATCCAGGGCCCGCAGACGCTTACGCAGGGGATACATGAGCAGCAGTATCATCAGGCTGCCGCCGATAATACCCAGCGCATAACCAATACCGGTCTCGGCCTCGAAATAAGAATCATCCCGCTGATACCAGCCATAGGCCAGTAATAGCGTAGTGAAGAGTATAAAAAGCGTATTACCCAGCCCCTGCCAATTTATCGATTTCAGCAGACCTGATGCTAAATTATCTGACTTTTCGGCCAATACACCATCAGACATTGGAATCACCCTTGCAGTAGCCATGAAGTATTTATTAATATTATGGGAAAATTTTCCCATATTTCTACAGGGAATAAAAGATCAATCGATGAAGCTTTTGGAATTTGTGACTAGATTCAAGAAATTAAGGCCGCTTTGTACTTCTTGCGAGCCATGACGATACAATCATCGCCTGACACCATTAATTATTCTTATAAAACATGGACTTAAGTACTGCCTTTTCTTCCCTGCCCAACTGGGTCTTTATTTATGGTGTTCCAGTGGGCCTGATCATTCTGTTCTATGTGATCAGAAAAAAACGCCTACATCATCACAGTAGCGCGGCATTATCCGAGTCGGTGGAGGCCGGTCTGACCGAGCCCGCATCGCTGCACCCCGTGATTGATCCCAACAAATGCCTGGGCTGCGCCGCCTGCGTCAAGGCCTGCCCGGAAAAACAGATCCTGGGCGTGATCGGCGGCAAGGCCAAGCTCATCAACCCCACCAGTTGCGTGGGCCATGGCGCCTGCGCCACTGCCTGCCCCTTCACCGCCATCACCCTGGTCTTCGGCACCGAGAAGCGCGGCGTGGATATCCCCATGGTCAAACCCAACTTCGAGACCAACATCCCGGGGATCTTTATTGCCGGCGAACTGGGTGGCATGGGCCTGATCCGCAATGCCATCCGCCAGGGGGTCGAGGCCATGGCCTCCATCAAACAGATGGATCGTAAGAAGGGCAGCGATATGCTGGATGTGGTCATCATCGGTGCCGGACCTGCGGGTATTGCCGCCTCGCTGGCGGCCATGAAGGAAAAACTCAACTTCGTCACCCTGGAACAGGACAGTTTTGGCGGTACCGTGTCCCATTTCCCACGCGGCAAGATCGTCATGACCGCGCCCGCCGATCTGCCCATAATCGGTAAGATGCAATTTCGTGAGACCTCCAAGGAGGCCCTGATGCAGTTCTGGGAGGAGATTCGGGCTAAAACGGGGCTGAAGATCAATACCCAGGAGCGTGTCGACAAGATCGAACAGCATGATGCAGGATTTACCGTTACCAGCAGCAAGGGGGTCTATCAAAGCAGGGCCGTACTCCTGTCCATCGGACGTCGCGGCACGCCCCGTAAACTCGGCGTGCCCGGTGAGGAACTCAGCAAGGTGGTCTATCGACTCATCGACCCCGAGCAATACCGGGGCCAGAAGGTGCTGGTCGTCGGTGGCGGCGACAGCGCCCTGGAGGCGGCCCTGAGTATCTCCGAAGAGCCAGGTTCGGAAGTCAGTATCTCCTACCGTAGCGAGGCCTTCAGCCGTGCCAAGCCAAAGAACCGTGACAAGACCCAGGCCGCCATCGACTCGGGGCAGCTGAAGGTCTATATGAAATCCAATGTCAAAGTCATTGGCGAAACCACCATCACGCTCGATCAGGAAGGACAGGAGATCGAGTTGCCGAATGACACGGTCATCGTCAATGCCGGGGGGATACTACCCACCGCCTTCCTTAAAAATATTGGCATTGAGGTCGAAACCAAATTCGGTACCGCCTAATCACCTACACAAGCCACCTATCAACTTTATGAAATTAATCGCCCGTCCATTACTCAGAACACTATTAGCCAGCCTGCTTGTATTGCTGTCTTTCTCAACTGCCATGGCCGACGCGCTGGACGATGCCAAGCTGGCCATACGAGCCCGGGATTACGACCGAGCCGCTCAATTATTAAAACCGCTGGCTCAAAAAGGAAACAAGGAAGCCCAGTACCAGCTGGCTGGTATGTACCGAACGGGACGAGGCGTGAAGAAAGACTACGGCAAGGCATTTAGCCTCATGCAGCAGTCCGCCAAACAGGGTTACGCCAGGGCGGAATTTAATCTGGGCACCCTCTATGAACAGGGCCTCGGCGTACAGGCCAACGAGCAACTGGCCCTTCAGTGGTATCAGGCCGCTGCCGACCAGGGCTATACGCCAGCCATTAATAAATTAAAGAGTACCAAAACCAAAAAGACCAGGCCGGTAAACAATCCAGGTCAGGCCCTCTTTATTGCGGTGCAGTCGGGTAAGCATAAGACCATTGAACAACTATTGGCCAGCCAGGCACCGGTGAACTGGCAGGACCAACACGGACGCACCGCCTTAATGGAGGCGGCCACCCGTAACGATAAAAAGAGCATACGACTGTTGTTAGATAAAAAGGCCAATCCCAATCTAAGGGATCGGGTCAACGATACCGCCCTGATGCTGGCCGCCAGTCGTGGTCATAACAAAATCGTCAAACTCCTCCTGGAGGCCGGCGCCGATCCCTCGCTCACCGATACCAATGGCAATACCGCCCTGCACCTGGCAGCCGGTCAGGGTCATCTCGTCACCGTCAAACTCTTTGCCAAATCCGAGTCCCTGTTACAAAAACAGAACAAGGCAGGACGTAATGCCACGGACCTGGCCAGGCGAGGAGACCATACCCAGGTCGTCCAGTACCTGAAGGCCAAGGGTCTGGCACCCACCGCCACTGGCAACTCAAAGACCCTATCCACCCAGTCCAAGCTCAAGGCCCTGAATCAGAGTTCGGGTAGTTATGCCGGCTGGTCACCGATGATGATTGCGGCCTGGCGTGGCGAGGCCGATGTCACCGCCCTGCTGATTGACCAGGGGGCCGATATCAATGCTCGTGACAAGGAGGGCAATACCGCCCTGATGCGTGCGGCCTGGCAGGGGCATGACAAGGTCACCAAAAAACTGCTCAGCGCCGGTGCCAAACCCAACCAGAAAAATAATTCCTCACGCACCGCGCTGATGTATGCCTCGGAATATGGGCAGACCTCATCGGCCAAACTCCTCATCAATGCCAGGGCCAAACTCAACGAGCAGGATAAGACCGGCGCGACCGCCCTGCTCTATGCCGTGCGTGGTAATCACTCCAATGCCGCGCGCCTGTTGCTACAGTCCGGCGCCAATCCAAACCTGGGCCAGCTCGACAACCAACCCACCATGATCTGGGTCGTTCAAAACGGCATGCTCGACATCCTGGCGATGCTGCTGGACTCGGGTGCCGATCCCAATCGGCAGGACAAACAGAAACGCACCGCCCTCTGGTATGCCGCTACCGCGGGACAGGCTCGTACGGTAGATCGCCTGCTCAAACAGGGGGCTAATCCGTCACTGGCCGATACACGGGGCCGCACTCCCCTGCACCAGGCGGCCTGGAAAGGTGATACCAGTTCGATTAGATCGCTAGTCTCTGCAGGAGCCAGCATTCACGCCACCACGAAAGAAGGCAACACCCCGCTGATGCTGGCCTCGAGTCAGGGCAAGGCAACTGCGGTCACGACACTCCTGCGGTTAAAATCCGATATCGATGCCCGCAATAAGGCCGGCGAGACCGCGCTCATGCTCGCGGCCTCTCTGGGTGATACGAAAACCGTCCAGGTACTGATTGATCATGGCGCGAACGCAGCCCTGCGCAACAAGATGAAAAAGCGTGCCGAGGATATGGCCGAGGCCGCAGGGCACGATACGGTGGCCAATCAGATCCAGGCATATAGAAAACAGAAATGGCTTGGAGTTTTTTAATCCCATTAAATTAATACGAACTAATAACTTCAAAGATTATGGAAGATCTGCCAGGGTCCGAAAACAAGGGGCACCTTGCAACTTCACGTAAGCTCATACGCTGTATTAGCTTCTATTTCCGCGTCTTAGCGACCAAGTGGCCAACATCAGCATACACAATAAAAGAATGGGTCCAAGGCTACCCCCCCCACCGCCACCCGATGAGGAACTAGTAAGCTGGCTGGCACTACAGCCGTTGACATCCACGGGTTCCAGCGGCGGGGTATCAGGGCACTGGTCTTCCTCCAGCAGCACTCCATCGTTATCGGCATCCGTGAGGGTAACGGTGCAGGCATCGCCTGTTCCATCATGGTCTGCATCGGCCTGGTCATTATTAGCAATCACCGGACAATTATCGATGGCATCGCAGATACCATCTCCATCTGAATCCGTTGCAGAGCTTCCAGTACAGGGATCGATCAGGGTCGATGGATAACCCAGCAGGGCCCTGGCATTCGCACGCACCGGAGATTCCCAGTTTCTTCCAGATCCCAGCAGTCCATTACGATGTCCAGCGGTCTGGTCCAAAGCGACATTTAAGCCATGTTCATCAAATCGCCAGTACCCCACCAGACCAGCGGAGTCTGAACGCACCGTCGCAGTATAACTCTGGCTGATTTCATCAGCGCTACGTGCGATATTCCAGACACGGGCCTCGTCGATAGCACCATGAAAACGCTGCCCATCTCCGCCGTCATCATCTCGTTCGCGACCGCCGATACGTAATTGCTGCCTGTTGGGATGGGCATCACCAATACCTCCCTCGGCTACCAGTGTTTCTGCTAATACGCCATTGAGGTAAAGGGTGACCTGACCCGCGCCATTGTGGAAGACCAGCGCGAGATGACTCCAGCGTTGTTCAGGCACGATAACACTGGATGTCACCGTCACCCATCCCGGATTACTGTTCGCCAGGGCATAGGTGACACGGCCATCCGTTGCCCTGCCCAGATAATACTCACCCTCCTTGCTGATGATGGTACCACCATGGATGCCACTACCCTCTCCTGCAGGGTAGACCCAGGCCTCCAGGGTCAGGCTCTCATCCACCACCAGACTGGCCAGGGCGTCTTCCGCCAGTACGGCCACATGATCGTCCACGCCATCGAAATAGAGGGCGACGCCTTCCTGTAACCGGTTTTCCGCCTGCCGTTGTGGAGCAGCATCGGCACCCTGGCCATCGAGTGCAAGATCGTAACCACCGATACCCGCGTCATAGACTATATTGCCGTCACTTTCCTGAAAGTCCCAGGCAGCCACCAATTGCACATCACTA
>JANTGN010000089.1 GCA_024762895.1 Thiotrichales bacterium | reverse complement strand
GCAAACTCCCAGGAACGGGGCGACGGGAAGGCCACCGGATTATGCGCGGGATCAAAATCAAACAGCAGGTCGGGTCGAAAACGCAGAAAACCAATCAGACGTTCATCGATATTGTTCTGGTAGGCCCAGTATACCCAGTCATCCAGGTTGACCTCGACCTCGTAGTGAGAGAAACGATTCGCCAGGGGTGCCGGCATGGTGTAGGTAACCCCTCGATCTCCCTGTCGGTTACCCGCAGCAAAGATAGCCCAGCCATCGGGCACTTCATAGGCACCCAGTTTACGATCCAGGATCAGCTGATAGGCAGCGGCCGATACACTGGGCGGGGCCGAGGTAATCTCGTCCAGAAACAGTACTCCGGATTCACCATGACGCTGGGCATCCGGCAGCATAGCCGGCACGGCCCATTCGACATAATCCTTGTCCCGAAAGGGAATACCCCTGAGGTCGCTGGGTTCCATCTGCGACAGGCGTATATCGATGACCGGGGCATTATGACGCTCTGCCACCTGGGCAATCATCTGTGATTTGCCCACACCGGGTGGGCCCCAAAGCATCACCGGTGTATGGTGACCACTTTTAGTACTTTCAAACTCTCGATCGAGTACGGTCTGTAGATGTGCTGGACGCATTGACAGGGATTCCAAAAACTATAGGGACGTAGAAAAAAGGCTTAGAAACCGGCCTGCTTATACAGCTCACGGGCCTTCTCGGGGTCCTTATCTACCCCATTGCCCTGCTCATACATCATAGCGAGGGTGGTCAGCGAGCCCACCAGGCCCTGATCAGCGGCCTTTTGAAACCACTCCACTGCCAGCTCCGGGTTCTTATCCGTACATTCACCTTCCATATACATGAAACCCAGGCCATGTTGCGCAATGGCATGCCCCTGCTCGGCTGAGGCCTTCATCCACTTAAAGGCCTCGGCCTCGTTAGGTACTGTACCCAGGCCATTCTGGAACATAATGGCAACACGGTGCTGACAATCGGCATCTCCCTGTTCCGCATAAGGGCGTAGAATCATCATGGCCTGTGAAAAATCCTTGGCCTCAAAAGAAGCAATGCCGCTAGCCAGGTCAATTTCTTTACTGTCTTCACTCATAGATAGGATCTCTGTATCAAATTTATCAACGCAATATTACGGGTTAAATCGCTTGCAGTCTCGCCTGTAGCGTCTATGCTATCGACGACCCGAGCTTATGGAATATCCTGATATTCTAAATGTTGCGTAGATTAGCCCAGGTGATGCCCCAGAAAAAGGCTCTACCAATAGGGATATACCGTGATCCTGCTTAGATTAGGTATACTCCCAGCCTGCAATAAAAGCCATACTTGCAATTTACTTGTTAAACAACAGGTTACCACGATTTATGAGTAACACAGAAATCAATAGCTCTCTACATACAGCAATTCAGAAGGTAGCGACAGGGCCTGAATACAGTAAAAACCTGCCCTACGAAGAGGCCCGCATTGCCATGAGGGATATCCTGGCTGAAGATTCGGACCCGGTACGTGCGGCTATTTATCTGATCGCCCTGCGAATGAAACGTGAAACCGATGATGAGAATAAGGGTACCCTTCAGGCCATCCTGGATGTGACCCAGCATCAGGATGCCGATGTGGATGAACTGGTTGATATCGCCGACCCCTACGATGGGCAATCGCGTGGTTTGCCTGCCTCGACCTTTCTGGCTCCGGTACTGGCTGCCTGCGGAGTCCCTGCTGTAGTACACGGTCTGGATACCATCGGTCCCAAGTACGGTGCGACCCATCACAAGATACTCAAGGCGGCGGGTAAAAATGTACACCTCAGCCCGGAAGAGGCCCGTGACCAGGTCTCCAACTCCAATATCGGCTGGGCCTACATCGACCAGTTGCAGTCCTGCCCTGCCCTGCACAACCTGTTTGAACTGCGTCAACGCATGATCAAGCGTAGTGTCATTACCACGGTAGAGGTACTGACGGGCCCTATTCGAGCCCGAAACAAGACCCATTTACTGACCGGCTATGTGCATAAGGCCTACCCTCCCATCTATGCCAGCCTGGCCCGAAAAGCCGGTTTTGATTCGGCCATGATTGTGCGTGGCGTTGAAGGCGGGGTGGTACCTTCTCTGCAACAAGAGGCCAAGATGACCTATTACCATGAGATGGGCGAGGAAGAGAGCATACAGATCGACCCGAAATCCATTGGTATCGAGCAAAGCACTCGCGCTACCCCAATTCCAAAGGATCTGGCAAGCGCCGGTGAACGCGCGGACAATATTGCCAATCCATTTAACCCGGACGATATTGCCCGAGCCGCCGCTGAGGCTGGCCTTGCCGCCCTAAGTGGAGAAAAAGGCACTGCCTACGATAGCCTGGTTTATTCAGGCGCTATCGTACTGAATCATCTTGGACGCGCTGATTCATTTGCCGAGGCAGCCGATAAGATTCGCCAGGTACTCGACTCTGGAGAGGCGCTTCAGCGATTTAACGCTGCTGCCTGAAGAATGTAGAGACCCGGCCGTTATTTATGTACAATCCGCAAAACTGTTAATTCTGAGGAGACGACTATGGACATGAATGCATACCACGACGCTAGCGTTAAGATGGAAGAAGCCGGTGTAAACCGCGACTATATCACTGGCTGGCAGATGGGCTACCTGAACAGCCCTGAGCGCGAAGAACAGCGTGTTAATGACGCTTATTCTGCCGGTTACGAAGACGGAAAAGAGCATAACATGGACAACTTCAGTAACTGGAAGTAATCAGATCCAAGGTATTACCGCTCTTCAAAAAAGGCCGCTAATTAAGCGGCCTTTTTTATTTATAACAATAAGTTAAAACGATTTATTCATTTGAATTATTAGCCTGTAATGAATAGGCGTCGGGCCGCTTGGCCACCCCTTCGCTGTCTGCCCCTTCCTCCTGATCAGGAACTGGAATCAGGTTTTTGAGCGCCCTTCGAAATGGAGTCAGTGCCTCTGGCACCTCGATAGCCGATACCTGGTCCGAGATCCAGCGATTCATATGCTCGCCCATATTCTCGGCCACATGATTGCCAAACTGGGTGCAAAGGGCGAAACCAGGGTCCTTACCATCAAAGACAAAATCTGAATAATCGGCATGACGCATATTAATCAGATCAATAAATGCCTGCTTATATTCACCCTTGCCCTGGGCGTCGGTCCGATTTTCCTGCATATGACGAGCCAGGTCCTGGGCAAAATACACCACTAACTGCTCACGATCTGTGTCGTCGACGCCCATTTCAGCGAGGTGCCGATCCAGGTAATGCAGTAAAAAGGACAGGAACTCGGCAATAACATCCAGACGCTGTTGTTGTGAGGCATTCTCAAAACCTTCATTTTCAAGGTTAAGACAACCCTGTTGCCCGATTTTCCAGGCCGTAAAGGCCAGCGCACCTGCAGTTTCTTCTGGCGTACGATCACGCCCTTTTACATTCCAGCGACTTTTTACTCTCACAAAACTAACCTCGGGGCAATAGATCCAATAAGATGTTCATGGTCTGAGCTACATTAGACCATGACGATCCCTAACAAGCGAACAACCCCAGAAACCCACGGGTTGACAGCCCTAAAACAGAGTATTTTACTAGGAAATATCTTCTGGATAAACTATGTCTATGCCTATGAACGTCAAACAGATTAAAGAATCCGTCCAGCATAACTGTAATATCGCCGATGCCCAGTTCGCAGGCGACTATACCCTATGCGTCTATTTGCTCAAGATGCGGGAATTTTACCGCTGGGAAATGGGCCATAGTTATGAAGATAGCCTACCCAGTGAATCGGTGGGTGAGTGGCTCAAAAGCCGTGAGGCCCTTTGGGAGGACCTTGAAGAAGCCGAATACCGAGAGATTCAGACTGGCGTTGACACAATCGACCCCTTTGAAACCGAGACGGTTAATCAAAGCCTGAACCCACAGGGCCTGATCTATAGCGGGGGTCTTGGCTGCAAATGCCGCCCTCACTTCTTCCTCGGCGAACTAGAGCGCGAGGAAAAACAAGCCGACTATCACCTCCTGGTGGCCGGGAAAGAACTGGCCAGGGACCTGACGGCCCCACCCGCCATGAGCCTGGGAAAGACGATCTTTATACGTCGTGAATCCCTGCGTCGTATGCTCTGGGAAAAAATTGAAGAATCTCACTGGGATAAGGGTGAAACCCCCATGCGAAGGGCGATAGCGGCCTATCCTTTTGATCATGACCTGGAACGGGCACTGGAACAGATGACACAGGACATGATGGAACAGTTGATTCTGCATGAAATTGGTGAAGTGAAGGCAGGCAAAATCCTTGGAGTTGAATGGGAAGACCTACTGGCAAGTCTGCCACGTTCAAAGATCGAGATATTACTGCGTGCAGTTCGAGATAACCTGGCTGACAGTCTATCTACCCTGCCCGGCCTGCTGGAGGGTGAGGCAGATCCTCAGCAACTTCATTTTCATATGGCCAATCTCAATGGCATGAGGAAACAACTGTTCCCATCCCTGGTGTCCGCCTACCAGGAATGGCTGGATACTGGAAAGCGAGATCGACTAGAGAATGTTACCCAACAGGCCCAGGATCATTGGACTGAGGTCGCCAGCCTGGCCCTGGATTACTACCGCCTGGAGGGTGAAGAAGGGCTGCATCGAGTCCAGGACTTGATCGAACAGCGATCACTGTAAGACACTATGCAGCCTGATTAGTCATCTGGTTGTAAAATATGTACGTCTGGAACTCCGAGAATACGCCCCCCCTTGAGACCATTCGCGAGGTCAAACCCAATAGCTTTATTTTTGAAAAACCCGGTGCCCTGCCCCTGGAGATCTGCAGCAACCTGATAAGCCGCTTCGAGGCAGCCAAGGAGGAACAGTATTTAGGACGCATCGGTCAGACCCAGACTGAAGAGCGCAGCATTAAAAAATCAACCGATCTGGTTGTTAGCGGCAAGGAACACTGGAAAGATGCCGACCGCAATTTTTTCTACTCCCTGGGGCTGGCCATGAAGGAGTTTCGTGAGACCTTCCCCTACTTCAAAGGCCCCTTCAAGGACATGGGATATGCCATCCAGCGGACTCAACCCGGTGAACACTATCACTGGCATATCGATGGAGGGAGTCATGAGTTCAGTCAGCGCCAACTCGTTGCTGTCTGGTACCTCAACGATGTCCCTGGCCCAGGAGGTGAAACCGAATTCCTGTTTCAGGATGTCAAGGTAAAACCAGAGGCCGGCAAACTGATCCTGTTCCCCCCTTTCTGGACCCATGAGCACCGGGGCGTCACGCTCGAACAGGGAGTTAAATACATCGCCACGACCTGGGTGGTCTTTGCCTGATTACAAGCTACTGCGCGACCTGGAATTGCGCGCACCTCAAAGCCAGGACGAGTGGGCTGAGATGTTTCAGCTACGCTGGAGTATACTGCGCCAACCCTGGAATCAGCCACCGGGCAGTGAACAGGATGAGCTAGAGGATTCTTCCTTTCACCGCATTGCATTGTTACCTGGTGCAGGCATTGTCGGAACCGGGCGCCTGCATATCACTGAGGATGGAAGCGCACAAATACGTTATATGGCGGTCAGGGAAAAGTATCAGGGTATGGGTGTGGGTCAGCGAATCCTGAACTCGCTTGAGGCATTTGCACGTTCATCGGGAATCAGAAACATCAGACTCAATGCCAGGGAACTGGCTCAGCCTTTCTACCAGAGCCAGGGATACGAAATTGTCTGTAAAAGTTATGTACTGTTTGGTGTTATCCAGCACATCACCATGCAAAAAAATTATGACCTTTCACCTGGTAATCGGTGAGCTCATAGCGGCCAATATCGTAGGACCTGGAACAGAACCTGAAAAAGCAAAATACCGATCATGACGGCTACGGCAATCATGACAACCCGCCTGGACTTTGGTAATAATGAATCCCAGGATATCACCGTAGAGACGACGGATGCCCCCATGAAGAACAGCCCCATGCCCGTGAGTGATAACCAGTAAATACCATACTCCTGAACCTTGGTGACCGTTTCCGAGGCCATCATAAAGAGTTCTGAAAAAGAGGCCAGAACCAGCAGTGATAAACCGATCACGCCCATTACTACGTGATGCGTCAGAGATTTTTCGTCAGTCATCGTATAACCTTCCATAGCTTCATCCTTGTTTGTGGCTCCATTGTAATGCGTTTACTGAGTGCTTAAACACCATACTATCTAATCACGACTCCTTATGTCCTTCAAGTTAACAATTCTGTGCACTTGTTAACAACCCAGTAGGACACCCCCCATGCCGAATCTAACCGCCGGTATTCAGCGCGGGATAGTCGGTATAACCGTGTTCATCCCCACCATAAAAAGTGGACTCATCCGGTGTATTCAACCGGGCTACCTGAGCAAACCGTTCGGGTAGATCGGGATTTGAAATATATAAAGCCCCGTAGGAAACAAGATCCGCAGCACCCTGAGCAAGCACAGCATTACCCCGTTGTAGATCATAGCCCCCATTGACCATATACCGCCCCTGATAAATAGACCGTAGTTTATGAACATCAAAGGCGGGCTGTGCTCCTGGCCTGGCCGCGAAATCTCCTTCCATAACATGCAGATAGGCCAGTTCAAGTGGATTGAGCTGCTCAACGACATAACTAAAAAGGGCCTCGGGATCTGAGTCAGACATATCATTAAAGCTGTTTAGTGGTGACAGACGTACACCTACCTTTTGACTTCCACATTCCCCGATCACGGCTTCAAGAACTTCCATCAGGAAACGACAACGATTCTCCAGAGAACCCCCATAATCATCATTACGCTGATTACTTCCATCACGTAAAAACTGGTCCAGCAGATAGCCATTAGCGGCATGCACTTCGATGCCATCAAACCCCGCTTCCATGGCATTGCTGGCCGCCTTCCGGTAGTCATAGACGATATTGAAAATTTCTTTGCTCTCCAGCGCTCGAGGTGTTTCGAATGGCTGCAGACCTGAATAGGTAAAGGCCTCACCCTGTGGCCTGATGGCCGACGGCGCTACCGGGGGTTCGCCATCTGGTTGCAACGAAGGATGCGAAATTCGGCCCACATGCCAGAGTTGTAAAAAGATGTGACCACCTTTTGCATGCACAGCATCAGTCACGGCCTTCCAGCCTTCCACCTGATCATCAGTATGTATGCCGGGTGTCATGGGGTACCCCACACCCTGAGGTGAAATTTGAGAGGCCTCGGTGATGATAAGACCAGCCGAGGCACGTTGTGCGTAGTACTCGACATTCATGGCCTGGGGAACATTCCCTTCTGCGGCACGATTTCGTGTCATGGGTGCCATGACGATACGATTCTTTAAGGTGTACGGGCCTAATTCGATGGGGCTAAAAAGATCTGTTTCAGAATGAGTCTCTGGCTCGGACGTAACCATCGCAATGCTCCTTATGCTGCTCAATACCGACCTGCTCTAAGAGCGTTGGTAACCAAAGGAGTTTAGACGTTTTCCGTAGAATTGTTAGCCTATCGAAAGGTTAGATCCAGTAACCTGCCGGGGTAGCGTTTTTCCTGGCTTTTATTCTTCCGAGACGACGACGCCATCACGAAGGGTAAGGATACGATCCATTCTTGCCGCCAGATCCATGTCGTGGGTTACCACTATAAAGGCCGTGCTCAGTTCTTCATTGAGACGTAACATCATCTGGTAGACCTGTCCTGCTGTCTTGCGATCGAGATTTCCCGTGGGCTCATCTGCCAGCACCACACTCGGCTCAGTAATCACGGCCCGGGCTATGGCCGCCCTTTGCCGCTCACCACCAGATAATTCCGAGGGTTTGTGCTCCAGTCGCCCCAGCATGCCCACGCGCTCCAGTAGCATACGGGCACGATCCAGTGCCTGTACTGCAGGGGCGCCCCTGATCAGGAGGGGCATGGCGACATTCTCTATAGCGGTAAATTCCGGCAACAGGTGATGGAACTGATAGATAAACCCTATATGTTTGTTACGCAGATCTCCCCGCTGGGTATCAGATAGCTTACTCAGTCGCTCTCCACCCACCAGCACCTCCCCCTGGGTAGGCGTATCCAGCCCACCAAGAAGATGCAGCAAGGTACTCTTACCCGAACCCGATGACCCCACGATAGCCACCTTCTCGCCAGGAAACACATCCAGACTGACACCACGCAAAACCTCTACCTTGGGACCATTTTCCTCAAAGATCTTACTCAGAAAAACCGAACGAATAGCGGGCTCTTGCGGTTTAACGGGGGCCATTATTCGTACCTCAGTGCTTCGGCCGGCTGGGTTCTTGCGGCTCGCCAGGCTGGGTATAATGTAGCCAGCACGGACAGAAGGAAGGCTACGATGCCTATACGAAAGACATCATCCATATGCAGATCGGAAGGCAGATCACTGATGTAGTAGACATCTGCAGGCAGGAATTTAGTCTGGAACATCTGCTCAATGGCCGGAACGATAGTCTCGACATTTAGCGCCAATATGACACCTCCCGCAATGCCTAACAGGGTTCCCAGTAACCCTATGACTGAGCCCTGAATAATGAAGATCGCCATAATACGCCCAGGAGACAGGCCCAATGTTCGAAGAATTGCGATATCGGTCTGCTTATCGGTAACCACCATGACCATGGTAGACACGATATTAAAGGCCGCTACCGAGACAATCAGCAGCAGGATGATAAACATGACGCGTTTTTCAGTCTTAACGGCCTTAAAGAAGTTGGCATGACGCTTGGTCCAGTCACTGACCCAGAAATCCGCCCCAAGGTTTGACTCTATCTCATGGGCAATCTGGGGGGCATCGAACATGTCGTCCAGTTTGAGCCTGAGTCCGCTGACATTATTGCCCATTCTGTACAGGCGTGCGGCATCATCTAAGTGGATGAAGGAGGTAGCACGATCATATTCATACATACCCACCTCAAAGATGCCCACAACGGTAAATCTTCTCAACCTGGGCAATATACCGGCCGGCGTCACACCCGCCTGCGGGGTTATAACGGTGACCTTATCATGCAGCCCCAGCCCCAGGGCACGGGCTAATTCAGCTCCGATGACAATACCATATTTACCGGACTTGAGATCGTTCAGGCTACCCGCCTTCATATGCTCTCCCACATCCGAAACGGCTTCCTCTGAGCCCGGGAGCACACCCCTGGTCAGGGCACCACTGACCAGGCTGCCATTGGTGAGCATGGCTTCAACCTGGATATATGGAGCGACGCCCAGCACATGCGGCATGGATGAGACGTCACGTTCCAGTAAGCGCCAATGGGATAACTGGCCGCGTAATTCGGTAACGGTGGCATGGGAAGCCATCCCCAGGATCCTTTCCCTTAATTCCTTTTCAAAACCGTTCATAACGGACAGGACGGTAATCAGGGCTGCCACCCCCAGAAAAACACCCATCATCGAGGTGGCAGAAATAAATGATATGAAATGATTACGCCGCTTGGAGCGCGTATAGCGTAGTCCTATATAAAGTTCGAGGGGATGATACATGCAAGGAATTAAACCATACAAAGCTTTACAATTAAATGAAAAAACAGAAATAAGCCTCTGAACCTTTTGTGATTTCTTACCCAAACATGGAATATTTAGTTATCGGCACGCCCCACAGGCTACGACCCACTACTTTCAGGACTAAGCGACGAACCTCCAGGGTGTGATGGGATCGAAAAAAGCACTATGACTCAATGCACTAGAATAGTTTTCTAAGTTGCTTTGTAATGCTATAGTCATTGCATAAATCTATAAGGAGGTTGGGCATGCCCTTGTTACGCGTACTTTCAAGCACCGCCATTGTCGCTCTTGCGCTCACCAGCGCGGCTACTGCCGATGTACTTAAACTCGAAAATAGCAATGAGGC